>CALARN010000019.1 GCA_937889205.1 uncultured bacterium | reverse complement strand
CAGAAGTTGAATATACAACCAAAGTCACAGAATACAAAGACAAAAAAGAAGAAGCCGCTACTGCTAAAGGTACAGAAGGTAATGTTTCTAGTAGTGGTGACGATCAAGATGTAATGGATGCAATCAGGGTACTCGTAAATGCCGAAAAGGGCTCATCTTCGCTACTCCAGCGACGACTTCGCTTCGGTTACAATAAAGCTGCTAGAATTATGGATGAATTAGAAGAGCTAGGAGTTGTTGGCCCCTCAAATGGTAGTAAACCAAGAGATGTTTATGTGCATGATGCAGAAGGTTTTATCGCGAAGACATTTGGAGGTACTTCTGATGGCAATCAATCAGGTACAGATATTGAGGCTCAAGGTGATATGGTTGACCCTATGGCTGATGATGCCTAATAAGGCTACTTATTAAAGTGGTTTTTCTAATAAAGTGATTAATTCTGCAGTAAAGCTTTTATAGCTACTATTGGTTAAGATTAAGCCATCATAATTATTCCCCTTGCCTTGATAGGTTTTTAGAATCTTTTTTAGATTCACTTCTTTATATGCGGTTTTGAGATATGCCTTGTTTATATTTTGCCCTTCAATAAACACTAGTGCTAATTTACAGTTGTAGATCTCACTGAATTTAAAGATGTCTTTAGGCTTTAGAATTAAGCTCTTTATTTGATTCTGATTTAAGTAACAGCTATACAACCCGTTTTTTAATTGTTCAATATTTACTAGACCCTCCCCTATTAGCTTGATATTTGCGGCTGTAAGATTATTAACGGCATAGTTGTAGCTTTTATGATAGTCTCCGCCCTTTACTACCAACTCGTTAACAGTCGCAAACAAATTTGCAGAGATATTTTTAGTGAACGCTGCAGAATATGAGATTAGTCCAGAAAGTAACAAGGTAGCAGTGCTAGGTGAGATTTCGTTATTTAAAACGTGAAACATCTCTTTTACTTTTATTGTAAAAGACTTAGCTGAAGCCTTAAACAAGATAACATTGTCAACTAAAATTTCTGCTGGAATATTTTGATTTGAAATATACAAGGTTTTTTTAGTAAATTCAGAAATATTCATACTTAGAGTAGGGGGACCAACAACAATAGTGAGATCATATTTACTAATTGAATTAGCCATTCTAGGCTTGATTCTATGTATTAGCTTGGTTTCTGCCGTATCTAATTGTATTTGATATCCTGTATCTGTTTTAAGTAAATTAACAGCATCAATTTTGAGTTCTTTATTATCAATATTAATGACTAATCTAGGTTTTAAATCTTCGACAATATGGGGTTGTAAGTCTCTTCCAGCGACGTGTCTCCAGATTTTATTTTTAATTAGTGTTGCTGAAAATAAATCTATTTGTTTATTATTTTTTTTGCCAAAATCTAACAATGCCAAACAAGCAAAGATAATATCTGCGTTCGACTTGGTGTTAGCGATGATTAATATATTCTGAGCTTGATTCCAGGCGTTTTTAATATTTGTCGAGACAATCTCCATTAAAAAAAGGGATGAAAAATTAGCGAGGCATTGTTGGAATTATATCATAAATAGGGAAGATTCCTGACAAATTGAGTACTATTTGTCCACAATAATCGTTCCGTGTGGAGCTGGCAAGGGTTTCTGAGGTTAGACCATTATTAAAAAACCCGAAAACTTAGATATTAGCTTTGCGTTAAATCAATATCTATTCTATTATTATTATAAATATATGTATAATATTTATGTTTCGCAAAGAACTAATACAGCTAGGATTAAGTGTAGGAGAGGCTAAGGTTTACGCCTGCCTTTTACAGCAAGGTGATATGTCTGCCACAGAGATTGCTAAAGAAACCGGTTTAGGTAGGACGAATATCTATGAATATGCAACTTCGTTAAAAGAGAAAAGGTTAGTCGGCGATTATGAGCGTAAAAGAAAGATCTATTTTAGGGCAGAGAACCCCCAAGAATTAGATTCTTTGCTTCAAAAGCAAACTGCAGTTGCTAGGCAAAACGAATTATTGTTTACGCAGTTATTGCCCAGATTAACCCAAGCATTTCAAAACAATTGTGGAATGCCTTCTATACGCAATTTAATTGGTGACTCGGGGTATGAAAAATTTTGTGATGAGATATATCTAAAAGGTAGCAATCAAGAGATTGTTATCTTTTTAAAGAATTTAGATAATTATGAGCCTCCGCATCCTCGTTATCGTTCAAAGATACAAGCAAGAGAGCTTCATACATATCTTTTTGCATGTAAAGGTAGCGACCATGCTGAATTTTTAAAAAGAGATCAAAGAGAGGCAAGAACAACGAAAATTTTTAATCTTTGCTCTGACATTGATGTTGTAATTGCAGAAAATAAAGTATTTTTGGGTAATTTAGCTGCTAAAGATTTTGCAGTATCGGTAATTGAAAGTTCTGCATTTGCAAATTTCTTCCGAAATCTATTATTAAAATCTGTTCAGTAATAGTTAAGATTGGTATGTTTTAATTGACCAATTATTTATTGGTCGTTATGGTTTGCCAATTAAACTCAATTGAAACATATGGAGTATCAGGTATATTGGTTAAAGTAGAAGTTGATATTCAACCGGGTTTGCCAGCTATTTATATTGTAGGTCTAGCAGATAGAGCCTTACAAGAATCGAAGCTTAGAATTGCTTCTGCAATCAAAAACAGCGGTTATAAAATGCCTCTGCAAAAAATAGTGGTAAACTTAGCCCCTGCATATATTTACAAAAGCGGAACAACTCACGATTTAGCCATAGCTCTGGCTATCTTAATTGCTTCAAAACAGGTAATTCCAGACACTCATTTTGTTGACATGTCACACAAGGTTTTTTGGGGTGAATTAACACTAAAAGGCAATTTAGAGAAAGGAGTAGGGGTGTTGCCGATAACTGCTTCGGCTAAAGCATATAAAATAAACGAAATTTATTTGCCAGCTATTAACGCATATGAAGCGGGAAAAGTTGCGGGAATTAATGCCTTTAGCATTACATCATTAAACGAGTTAATAAATATAATTACCGGGAAAAGAAAAGCTGTAAAAGCAGTTGTTCAAGATGTGCTATTTTATATCAAACCTTATATAGATTTTTCAGAGATTACTGGTCAAGAAATTGCCAAAAGAGCTTTAGAAATAGGAGCAGCCGGTGGACACAATATTTTACTAGAAGGTCCACCCGGGGTTGGTAAAACAATGCTTTGTAAGGCATTAACCGGTATATTGCCACAGCTTAATGAGAGTGAATTATTTGAAATATCAAAAATTTATAGTGCTGTTGGTATTAATTACCCTGAGAAATATGGTACTAATCGGCCTATGCAAAATCCCCATCATAGCAGTTCAATTGCTTCCTTGGTAGGAGGGGGATATAACATGAAGCCGGGTATAATAGCACTTTCACATTTGGGTGTGTTATTTTTTGACGAGTGTAACCTGTTTCGTATAAATGCGCTCGAGGCTTTACTTGAGCCTTTAGAAGAAAGAAGTCTCAGGGTTTCAAAATATGGCAAGACTTATGAGTTTGCCACAGATTTTATCTTTATTGCTGCAACAAACCCTTGCCTTTGTGGCAATTTAGGCAGCACTAGTCAATTATGTACTTGCTCAACAGCTCAGATACTTAATTATAAGAGAAAAATCCCTAAAGCATTGCTAAACAGATTAGATATCAAGGTCAACTTGAATGTAAATGCAGACTTTATTGGTAACAATGATATTAAGGCGGAAAGTTCTATGGTGATTGCTAAAAGAGTTGAGAAGGCTCGGGTAAGACAGTTGTCCCGAGGTAAGTTAAATTGTCATTTAAATCTACAAGATCTACATAAGTTTGCAAAGCTTAATCAACCGTCTTTGTTTAAAATGAAACAAGCAATACTTAAATTACAGCTATCTGAAAGAGCACAGTTAAGATTGTGGCGAGTAGCTAGAACAATTGCTGATCTTGACGCTCAAGAAGAAATTGATGTAAATCATATTACAGAGGCTGTCTGCTATCGTCTAGAAGGATTGTTTTAGAAACTAGGGTATTCGCCGTGTGCTTGGTAATATTTATCTAAATCTTTACTTTTCCAAATGGTTTCAGGGTTTTCAACATAGCCTAAAAACAATTTGCCCTCTAAGTGATCTACTTCATGTTGCACAATGTGGGCAAAAAAGCCCTTACAATCTAGTGTTTTTGCCTTGCCATTTCTATCTAAATAACTAATCTGTATCTCATCAGGTCTTGAAACGGGAGCGTACAAACCGTTTTCGCCTTCGCCAACGCTTAAACATCCTTCCCAGTAGGAAGATTCTTTTCTACTAGATTTTAATATTTTAGGATTAATCATTAATTCCCATGCCTTGTCGGCAGGTAGAGTAATACCGTCTTTTTCTTCAATATCCATACGACGGCAGACAATGATAGCTAGATTCTCTCCAATTTGAGGAGCAGATAGTCCAGCAGTAATATCCTCTTTCACTAAACAAGTCTCTAACAAGTCGCTAATTAAAGCTTGTATCTTAGGCTCGTTCACAGAGGCTACTAATTCAGATTTATTTTCTAAAATTGGATCACCAATTTGTAATATCTTTCTTTTCATATCATCATTTTACCATAAAAACGGAGCATAATCGACTGTATTACTATTGTCTGTCATGGGGTTTAAAAATATCACTAAATAGAGTACAATATATAATTGTTGTATCATGAAAATTCTATTTTTAGGGGATATCTCAGGCAGGCCCGGAAGAAAACTGGTCAAACAGTTACTCCCCGAACTTAAAACAAAATACAAACCAGATGTTGTGTTAGCTAACTGTGAAAATGCAGCCCATGGCTTAGGAATTACCAAAGACATTATTAACGAGTTGAGCTCTTATGGTATTGACTATTTTACAAGTGGAGACCATGTATGGTCTATTCGTGATTTTATTGATGAGTTATTTGATATTAACTTACCTTTATTAAGACCGTATAACTACGAGTCTCAAGAAAAATTACCAGGAAAAGGTTATCATTACCTTGATTTAGGGAGCAAGGGCAGGTTACTAATTATTAACCTCATAGGCCAAAGCTTTATGAAGCAAAATTCACGCAGTCCTTTCTATGCTATCGATGAGTTATTTGTTGAGCTAGGCATTAACCATCATGGTTTAACTAAAAGTGGAACAAAAGAAACGATATTTATCGACTTTCATGCAGAGACAACTGCCGAGAAGCTTTGTTTGGCTGATTATCTTAAAGAAAGGGTTACTGCGCTTGTTGGTACCCACACGCATGTGCCAACTGCAGATGAGCGACTCATGGGCGATATGGCATATGTAACGGATGTAGGTATGGTGGGTCCATTAGATGCTTCATTATGGATAGATTTTGATGTAGCTATTCATAACTTTAAATATCCATACAAAAAGATGCCGGTTGTTCAAGAATTAGGTCGTCAGGTGCTAAATTCGGTATTAATTGATACTGAAAATGGCGTGGCAAAGAGCATAAAAAGGGTTGACAGGGTAGTTTCTGCATAAAAATTTCAGCAAATATTCGAAATTTATATTAAGTGGCTCTTCTAGCTGTGT
This sequence comes from uncultured bacterium, assembly GCA_937889205.1. Taxonomy (GTDB): domain Bacteria; phylum Patescibacteriota; class Dojkabacteria; order B142; family OLB20; genus CALARN01. The sequence continues at coordinate 2,050 of CALARN010000019.1, read as the reverse complement.
TCTATAACTGTGAAACAATATTAAAGAAGTATTAAGCGAAGAAAACGCCTACAGGTAAAGTGTATTGATTGTTATAGGGTGCGAAGACACTTAAAAGAATAGATGCTAACGATTAGAATTAATATACAGCAAGTATATATCTATGCAATTGCTGAGAAGCCTTATCCAGCATACTAATACTTGACATTCTTTTCTAAATGTTGCAATATGTAATTGCTCATGAAAAAGCCCGCTAAATATACTTATAGCGGACCTATGCAATAATTTTTAATTTACGCATAGGAATCTTAAAAGGAAAGGGGGTGCTAACAAAACATGAACAAAGCATCATTAGTCAGCTATGTAGCTGGCAAAACAGGTCTCACCAAAAAAGCTGTTACTGAAGCTGTCGAAGCAATGATCGACGCAGTTGTAACAACAGTAAAAAAAGGTGACTCTGTAACTTTAACCGGTTTCGGTACATTCAAAGCTTCAAAAAGAAAAGCTAGAAATGGTAGAAACCCACAAACAGGAGCAGCAATCAAGATTCCTGCAAGAACAGTTCCAGTATTCAGACCAGGTAAAGATTTCAAAGATAAAGTCAAATAAGACTTACTTGAGGTCATTATTTTCTGAACAAAGCCCCCTTTATCACCAAAAGTGTTAGGGGGTTTTTTGTTGGCTTTAGTTTTTGATGTATAATCTTGTAATGAAAAAAACAAAGGAGCCATTTTTAAAACCGAGCTTTCTTCTTCTTCAGTTTCTAATTGAGTTTAGCTACTACTTGTTCCTTTTCTCGCTACCGTTCATCATTATTATGAAATTTCAATCGTTACTATTAATTGCATTGGCAATGGCGTTAGTAGGAAGTGCAAAAGTGTTGACTCCATTAGTGTTAGTACCCTTATTAAAATACAAAAACCCTAGGGGTTATTACATCTTGGGTTTTGCACTGCAATTTGTAGGGATAATCTTACTAAATAAGTTAACTACAGCAATGACAATTTTAGTTGTTGCGTTGTCTTGGGCTTTATCGTATAGCTTGTTAAAGTATGGACACAAACAACTATTAAAGAAAAAAAGTTTAGAGGTGATTGGTAGTTGGGATTATTTACAAAGACCGGTAAAAGTTGCCGGCTTATTATTTACACCGCTAATTAGCTCAGTATTGTTGTTTCAGACTAATACAAACGATGTGATTCATTATCTTGGTTTGTTAAGTACGATTGCTGCCATCATATACTTACTATTAATAAATAAGCTTGCGAAAGAAGTTGTTGTTTACGAAAAAATTAAGATTACTAGTCAAAATTTTCTTAATAAAATTAATAGAACTACTTTGGTTACAGGTTATCTAACTGCATATTTTTGGATTTACGCTCCACTTGGTATTTATTTAGAGGGAAAGAACATTAACGATCTAGCATGGATACTTATTTGGTTTAATTTGCCATATCTACTAATTTTAATTTGGAAAAATATCTTCAAGTATCCGCTTTGGCAATTAAGACATCGCATAAAGTACTTGTTGTTTGTGATAGTCTTAATTCCTTTCATCTTCAATATTGGGCTGGAATACTATGCAGTAGTTGCCTTCTTTATTGGTTTATTGCTCGGCTTAGTGCAAGCATCAGATGCTCAAGAAAGCCATTATCATAAGGCCTATGAGTTTCACCAAATTAGCTACGGGATAGGGTTTCTAGTTGCCGTACTCACCGGATTCTTTGCAATCAACAGTGATTCTTTTTCATTTGGACTGGGCTTACTAGCTTTTGTGATTCTAATCTGGAATTTCGCAGTAACACGAATAGGAATCGTTAAAAAAGCAATCTTCTAAAAAACGCTTCAATGCTATATAATCTATGCGTTATGCAGATAATTAAAACTGTTAAAAGTGAATATACTGATGCTGTTAAACAGGCCGTAGCAGCATTAAAAAATGGTGGCTTAGTAATTTATCCTACAGAGACTTGTTATGGAGTTGCAGCTGCTGCCAATAATACCAATGCAGTAAAAAAGCTATTACAATACAAGCGCAGACCAGAGGGCAAGCCTATCTCGATTGCCGTTT
>CALARN010000018.1 GCA_937889205.1 uncultured bacterium | reverse complement strand
ACTATTTATTGCGCGTATTTGCTCTGTAGGACAAATAGTTATGACATCTTGATTATCTGTTGCAATTACAATCTCACTATTACCAGTATAGTAACCAATCGTAAATACTAGTAAAGAAAGAATAATTATTAAAAGTAGTTGTTTATTTTGATTGAAGATTGCTTCCATGGGAAAATGATACCCAGCGAAGCTTAATTATTCCTTAACTTTAATCTCAATACTATCGAGACGAAAATTCAGGGGACGGGGCGATTCAGAATCAGCATCAATTAACTCAATACCCTTCAATCCTTCTAGCACAGTAAAACCACCGATAACACTGCCAAAAACTGTATGCTTGCCCTCAAGCGCCATCACTCTTTGATCATTACTATCTGCTAAAATGATTACGAATTGTGAACCCCCTGTATTAGGTCCATTAGAAGCCATTGCAAGAGAATATTTCTTTAGTCTAGAAGAAGCAACATTAGGCACACTCTCATACCCCAATGCTTTTAATTCCCCTTTTTTTTGTTCAGAATAATCAAGACTATCCCAGTTAATTTCATCTTTAATTACATAACCTGGACCTCCAAATTTATCGTCGTTTGGATCAGAATTACGAGTATTACCACTACCACCTTGCAACAATAAGCCGGATAAATATCGATGGAATAATAATCCATCATAATAATCATTGTTAGCAAGGTAAATAAAATTGCTTACCGTATTTGGAGCACTATTTTCTAATAAATCTATCTCAATGTCTCCCCTATTAGTTTTAATAATTGCTTGGTAATTCTTGCTTTTATCTAGAACATAATCAGGCTCGGCAAAGATTTTCTTTTGAGTCTCAACTAAGTTGAAAGGAAAACCAGAGAATATCAAAGATGAGTCTTGAAAACCCCCTCTTAATACAGAGAACAAAAGAAAAAACATGACAATAATGCCCAAAAAATATAGCCAAAAATCTCTGTTCTCTTTAAACATTTACTTATACGATAAAGTTAATAATTTTATCTTGAATATAAATAACTTTACGGATTTGTTTACCGGCCAAGTGTTTCTCTACATTATCAATGTTTTTTGCAGCGGCTTCAACTACATCTTGCTTTTCTGCTCTGGCGACTTCTATTGTCGCTCTAACTTTACCATTCACCTGAATTGGTAAATTAATTGTTTTTGCCACAACCATTGTAGCATCGTATTCCGGCCAAGCCTGCTTGTGAATACTTTCATTATTACCTAATACAGACCAGAATTCTTCAGCAATATGAGGTGCTAGTGGAGCAATGATTAATGCTAATACCGATAAACATTTAGCTTGCTCTTCTGTAGTCATTCGTTTTAAGTTGTCACCATACCAATTCACATACTCCATAATTTTTGCTACTGCCGTATTAAACTTCAAGTTGTCTAGATCTGACCCGACTTCTTTAATGGTACGATGCATCATAGAAAAATCTACCGAAGCCGAAGCTGACACATTTGCTTTGTTTTTAAAATCAACATACAAAGACCATAATTTATTCACAAACTTATTCATGCCATGCATGCCACTATCTCGCCAATCTCCTGAAGCATCAAAGGGACCAATGAATCGCAAATATAGCCTAACAGCATCGGCACCATATTTTGCAATAAACTCATCAGGGTTTACTACATTACCTTTTGATTTACTCATCTTGGCGCCGTCTTTAGTAATTAAGCCATGCCCAAAAAATCTTGTAAAAGGCTCTTCAAAATCAATATAACCTAAATCCTTCATTACCATGGTAATAAATCGAGCATATAACAAGTGAAGTACAGTATGCTCTTTACCACCAATATATGAAGTGACCGGCCCCCATTTTTTCATTCTTGAGATTGATCTACCCATATCCTCAGCGCTTACCTGAGCATTAAATTGAGATTTTGGGTTAGCAAAGTCACCTCCAAAAGGAATATTGTCATATTCAGTAAATGGATACCTTAAGAAGTACCAACATGAATCAACAAATGGATCAGATACATCGGTCTCTCTTTCAGCTTCTGCAGAGCAATAAGGACATGTTGTTTTTACAAACTCTAACTGTTGAGCCAAAGGTCCTTTACCTGAGCCATCTGGCTTAATTTGCTCAAAATCTTCAATATCAGGAAGTAAAACCGGCAATTCTTCTACCGGATACCAACCTGCCATATCAATTATCAATTGATGTAAATCGCTATGAGACAGAGTTCTGGCAGCATTCTCACTAGTATTAAACCAACTATTTCCCTTTGCAGCACAATGTTTACAGTATATCATTGGGATTGGAGGCCCCCAGTATCTTTGCCTGCTTACACACCAGTCTCTTAGATTGAAACTAACCACTCTTTTACCTAAATTATGAGCTTCTAAATAATTAATTGCTTTTTCGATGGCCTCATGAACTCTTAAACCATTTAAGAAATCCGAGTTAATAATAACACCATCTTCTTCTAACACTTTATCAATTAAATCAATTTCACTTTCATCGCCATCTTTGGCAACTACTCGAATAACTTCCAAATCAAACTCTTTAGCAAATTCAAAGTCTCTTTTATCATGACCCGGAACACCTACTACTGCCCCAGTCCCAAAATTTCCTAAGACAAAATCAGATATATATATAGGCATCTCTTTGTTATTCAAACCATTGATTGCATAAAATCCGGTAAATACACCTGTTTTTTTTCTTCCTTCAGCTATACGATCAATATCAGATTTTGCTTTGGCATTATCAACATACATTTTAATCTCAACTACCAACTCTTTGGCAACTTTTGTGTGACCTGCAATAATGTTTTTGACAAAAGAATGCTCAGGAGCAAGAACGATAAAGGTTGCACCAAAATTAGTATCTGGCCTTGTTGTAAAACAAACTATTTCTGAATCTAAGCCTTTGACTTGATAAGTGATATTAATCCCCTTCTTCTTTCCTATCCAATTCTTCTGACCCAACTTAACATCTGCATCCCAATTAATCGTCTTTAAATTTTCATAAAGTCGATCAGCATACTTAGTGATTTTGAAAAACCATTGTTTTAACTCGCGACTTTCTACTTCACTGTTACAACGCTCACATTTACCATCAATTACTTGCTCATCTGAAACGACAGTTTTACAAGCAGGACAATATTTTACCAAAGCTTTTTTACGATAAGCTAAACCAGACTTAAATAATTGAGTGAAAAGCCACTGTGTCCAGCGGTAATAGTTTGGTTCATTAGTCTCTACAATTCTCTCCCAATCATAAATATTCCCCATCATTTTCAATTGCTCGAAGAAATGCTTATGGGTTCTTTTAGACACGGATTTAATATGCTCCCCAATTTTTAATGCGTAGTTTTCACTATGAATTCCAAACGAATCTAACCCCATTGGCTCAAATACATCGAACCCTTGCATTCTCTTAAAGCGTCCATAGGTATCAACCCCTGTAAAAGTATACATTCCCCCAATATGCATTCCTTCAGCTGAAGGGTATGGGAACATCATTAAATTATAAAAAGGCTTTTTAGCGGAATCTAGGTCAATTTTATTAGTATTATTTTCTTGCCAATACTTTTGCCACTTAGCCTCTACTTCTGAGGAGTTATAGGAATGCATAATTTAAAACCCATTAAAATATAGCTAATTATAATAGTAATCAACTAAATTGTCATTCGGATTAGTTAACATTTTTTATTCACATCGACTTATTGTTGATACAATTCAACTGTTCCACGAGATTTTTCGGTTTATTCCCGCATGTAAAATATTTTTACAATTAATCAAGTCATTGTTTGAATATTGTCCACTTTTGTCCACATTGTTATGATTACGCATCATTAAATTGATCAAATTCGCAAAGAGTGGAAGACAGTAAATTTTTAGAAGAAACTTAAATAATTTTTCCAGAAAATATATTTCAGAAGAAACTTACCATTTTTTAAATAAATTATTTGCATTTTTATAAAACACTCCCTAAGGGCAATAGCACAAACAATTTTTTAAACATCTCCATCAACAAAACCATACTGTACAAATAATTTAAACTATGGAAAATATGTTACAAGATGTTACATAAATATATGCTTTACAGAACGAATGAATGCAATGATTATAGCCTATAAAAATACCGAAATACTTTCTAAAAGAGGGTAAACACAGTATATCATGCCAACTTTAAAAAACTAGTCAGCTTTTCAATACTATTATTTATATCTGAACGCTTGAATTGAATTGTGCCCCAACCCATTTTTTGCGGAACAATAAGAAAGTCAACCCTATCATCAATGAAGAGAAGCTCAGCACCGTTTAACCCAGTCGATTTTTCGACAAATTCATAAATAGACAAATCAGGCTTTTGCATTCCTAACTCACAGGATAAGAAAGAAAACTCAAACTTAATCTGGGGAATTAGTCTTCTCGCTTTAACTAACTCGACTACCCCGCGATATGTGTTAGAAAGCAAAGCGACCTGGTACTGCGCAGCAATGCACGGAAGTAAATCAAAAGTGGCTTTTATTGTTTTGTAATCATTTACCCAACTCTCAAGAAAATCATAATCGCGGTTAGCTGAAATTTTTTGCTCTGTTAATACTCTATCATACAGTTGCTGTGGGGTAATTTTGCCTAAAGTGATTTCAGCTTCATATTTATCAAAAACACTGTCTATCATATCAATAGACAATTCAAGCTCTTTTGCTGCGGTGGCGAAAGAATTATCACAGTCTACCAAAACACCACCCAAATCAAAAAGAATTAGCTTTGGGATAATCATTACTTGAATACAACTGGAATAAATTGGTGGAGACAAGGGGAATCGAACCCCTAACCTTCCCGATGCCATCGGGATGCTCTAACCAATTGAGCTATGTCCCCAATTAATGAAGTAATTATAAACTATCAATACTTAATAATAAAGACCTGTGGAATTATTATTTTAACTTAACAATACTTTCAGGGTTAACCTTTACCCCATTTATTTGAATTTCAAGATGCAAATGAACACCAAAAGAATATCCAGAATTACCCATATACATAATAGTCTGTCCAGCCTTCACATAATCGCCCTGATTTACAGCATATCTACCAGAACCGTGCCCATAAATTGATACTAAACCATTTCCATGATCGATGATGGTAGTAAATCCCCAGCCACCGTAACCAGCCTTTTTTACATAACCGTTTCCTATTGAATTAATCCAACAACCACCTGCTTTTGCCATGTCGGCTCCACCATGAGACCCACTAAACCCTCTAGACCAAGACCAGCCGGGACAATTTAACAGTGGATGCACAAAAGTACCCGCGGGAACATTTAAACCAGAAGAAGTTGAACCACCAGATGATGTCGTCTTTCTTGCAGCCACTACTGGCGGTGGTGTTGGAATTACCCCATTAGGAACAAATAATTCCATACCCTCAGCCAATACCGGATTATCATAATCAATTACCCTACTGTTAAGATCCCAAATATCAATTGGATTTGAATTCGTATATTTTGCAATTTTTTCAAGAGTATCCCCCTTCTTCACTGAATAGTAAGCACCATCAATAGCCGGGATTCTAAGAACCTGCCCCACCTTCAGTACTGCATTTGCATTGCCAAGATTATTAGCCCATACCAATGTGTTTATATTTTTACTATAAAGCTTTGCAATCGAAGATAAAGTGTCATCTTTCTGTACAACATATTTAAAAACTTCAAAATCTGCAGAAGCCTCGTCAATAATTGATAGAGATTCAGCAGTACCAGATTGATATATTAAATCTTTTCTACCTACAATATTATCGTTTAAAGCAAGCGTACCACTTGACGATTCGGCGACAATATTAAGCCTTGAGGAAATACCACTCAAAGCAATAACTAATGTAATCGAAAACACAAAAATATGGAAGGCCGTTCGATAAAATGAACCCCTACCCCAAAACATTCTTCTAACCAAGAAAGATTTTGCATTTGCAAAACCATCAATAATAATCTTGAAAAAGGCTAATATAAAAATAAATAACTGCCTAGACCTCCAAGAGAAATATGAATAGAAGTCTTTTACAAACTCAAACACAACAAAGCCTTTAGAAGGCTTTGTATAAGTTTTATTAACATTTGCAAAATCTCGTGCTATTCCCATGCATACATTGTAGCATATTTAACTCAGAATTTTCTGAATTACATGTCTTCGTGTAATGTAGCCAAGAATTCTTTATTTGACTTAGTCTTCTTTAACCTTTCTACCAACATTCCGGTAGCATCATCATCTTTGAAAATATCTAACATTCTTCTAACTCTCCATGATTGATTAAGTACATCAGGAGATAACAATTTATCTTCATTTCTGGTATTTGACGATTTAACATCAATAGCCGGATAAACTCTTCTTTCACC
>CALARN010000017.1 GCA_937889205.1 uncultured bacterium | reverse complement strand
GGTATTAGACGGTGTAACTGTAGGTGTCTTCGATGGTGTTACTGTCGGGGTATTAGACGGTGTAACTGTAGGTGTCTTCGATGGTGTTACTGTCGGGGTATTACCGGGTGGCTGAGTAGTTACTGGTGGTGGATTTATACACATAGCAGACTGTTCGCTGACTTGTCTACATCCATTTTCACATTTATCACACTGACTATAAGTAACACCACCTCCACAATAACCAACATGTGTATTTGATGCATTACAAAAAGTACCGGTCTTTCCTCCTTTGCATAAAGAATCAGGGCAATCTAAATTCATTGAGGCTTTACATTCTGGTGGTATCGTCCAATTCTTACAGCAAACACCTCCTAATGAACAATAATAGCCATCTCCGCAAAGATTCTTTCCGCGACAATCATAAGAACCAACACCAGTCATTGGTAATTCCCCATCCAAACTAATTACTAAGCTCTCAATATCTACTGCGTATACGTTTTGACTATCATAATAACCATTCTCATCAGTAGAACTAATTGTTGCTGTATCACCATCTAACCATTGTAATTCTATGCTACCTATTACTTCTCCTTGTATAAAACCTTCTGCTTTTGCAATATCTGCACATACTTCATCATCGGTAAAAGCCTTACCATTTGAACATGCTGGCATTAAAATTGTTCCTTCTGCTGCATAGAAATTTGTTATTTTTGCATTTACTACTTTAAGTCTTAATAGGGCAACGACATCCTCAATGTTGGCTGGATTCGCCTTTATATCTATGACTTCTATCATCCCGGGATATCTCAATTGATCTGTAAATCCATATAGCTGTTCCAATTTTGTTGCATTGGCTAATTGCTGATGGTACAGCTCTATTGGCTGCTTTAGATAGAAGGCGAAGCCTATCGCTAAAGAGACTAGTGCTGTAATTACTATGAAGAAAAACTTTGGACTTTTTGTTGCGTTTATTACCCCTTTAACAAGTTTATTCTTCTTTCTCTTTTTAGGAAATTTTACTACTTCTTTCATTTTTTGAAGCTTGTTTACTTAAATATATTCCAGAGAGTAGTAATACTACCCCAGCTGCTATTATTAAGAGCTCTTGTTGCTTTGTTTCCAATAGGGGGGTTGCTGGAATTGAGCCAATTGTATAGGTGGCCTTTAAACCTGAATCTATTCTATCTGAAGTTAATCTGTATAAATTACCAGTACCGGCAGTTACTGTAGCGGTACCTGCAGTACCCCATGTTACATTTACCGTGCCAATTGTTGCTCCACTTGGGATAGCCTGAGAACTCGCAAGCGAAGCGCATACTTGATTTGCCTTGTATGTTTGCCCGTTATCGCACTCTGGAAAAGCTCCAGAGGCAAATATTGCTGTATTTGCAGTAAATCCTGTAACAGTAATATTTGCAAAAGTTAAGTCTAGTTTTACTAAAGTCTCTCCGTTAAGAGGGTTAGCAATAAGAGTGATCGTATCTGTAGCATTAGCTTTTTTAGTGCCACTATTAGGATTAAGAGTAACCGCCCTTGCGGGCTCTACAAGCATACTAAAAGTTAAAACAGTAGATACCAAAAACAATAGGAATATATCCGTGATCTTTTTCATAAGAAAAATATTAAACATTAACAATATAATATTTTCTTGTTAGAAGTGCAAAAGGGATTTAATCTTAGATCTTAAAGGTAATAACTTGTTCCAGATAAAATACCTAGAAGGGGATAGGGGAACGGCTAATAAGCCGTAATTATTAATCCTAACCCCACCAAAGCTTAACTTATTATCTGAATAGCCTTTGTGTTGTTTTGAATCAGGGATTATGCCCCAGAAATCATAAATCTTACACCCTGCTTCTTTAGCCTTTAGTATTGACTGCCATCGCATTAAATAAGGAGCCTTAATGTCTGCATGCAGCCTATTTGAAGCTGCGTAAAATGAGGATGACCAATATTTAGTTCTCTCAGATATATTCATACTCACGACATCCCCTTGATAACTAGCCTCAAACAAAGACATACAACCAGTTTCGGCAAAGTCTGTAACTAGCTTATGAAAGTATTCGCGACTGCGAATAGGGTAACCTTTGGCTCTTTCTTGCATTAATAGAAGCATCTCGTAAAACTTATCTATCTTTTCATGTATTTGTGAATCAGTGAATGAATACTCTTTAATTTCTACGCCTTTTTTCGCAGCTAATTTGACATTGTATCTAGTGTTCTTTTTCATTAAGGCTAACAAGTCTTCTTCGCTATCTTCTAGGTCATAAAAGAGCTTATAAATTGGTTGCATATTTCTACCGGTATGTATAAAGCCACTGCGTTCAAACAAGTTGTACACCGATGGATTTATCAGGTTTTGCAGGTTTTTCGAAATGATAGGGTCAGCTAAAGAATCGTCAGGTACAAATCCAATCTTTGGTTCAATCTCAATACTAAAACAATCCCTCTCTTTCGCTATTTTAATTATTTCTTTTTTAAAGAACCCGATACTTGTTTTCAAATCAGCTACACTTTGGAATACTGGTCCATAGGGGACATAAAAGTAATTGC
>CALARN010000016.1 GCA_937889205.1 uncultured bacterium | reverse complement strand
TGATTTAATGCTATTAGACCTAATTTTACCAGTTATGGATGGTTTTTCGGTGTTGGCTCAATTGAAAGAAAAGGGTGCGAAATACCCCATTATTATTCTTTCAAATTTGTCTCAACCAGAAGATATCGAAAAGGCTAAAGGGTTGGGTGCCAGTGATTTTCTTGTTAAGTCTGATATTCAATTATCGAAAGTTCTCGAATATATTAAAAAATTCATCTAAAATCTAATACTGCCATTTATGAGTACGCAAAACAATTTTGCGGTTGAAGAAATTCTAGTCAAGCTCAACTATATCAATCAAAAAGATTTAGAAGCTGCTAGAAAAGCTGCCCCGCAAGGCAAAATTGTCGATTACCTGCTACAACAAAAAAAGATTACTAAAGATCTTCTAGGGCAGGCCCTATCGGAACATTATAAAGTTGCCTATTTTGATTTAAATTCCGCTAGTATTCCTAAAGAAAATCTTTATGCGTTACCTCCAAATGTAGCTACTGAATTAAGAGCCGTAATTGTTACTACTTCTGAAAAAGAACTTGAGTTGACAACTGATCAACCGGAACTAGTTCCCGACATTACTGCGGCCATGCAGAAGTATTTTCCTGGTAAAAAAATCAAGGTGTATTACTCGAATAGTGAAGATATCGACGAGATGCACAAAGTGTATAAAGAAAGCTTGCAAGCTAGATTGAATAAAGTTATTGAATCGAATGATGTCAACTTTGCCGGTGCCATGTTTGATGAAATAGTCAACGAGGCGCTAGATCAAAGATCTTCAGATATACATATTGAGCCAAACATTGATGATGTGCTTCTAAGGCTCAGAGTTGATGGCCTACTAAAAGAGGTTGCCGCCATGCCTCATGAGTTTTATGAAAATGTCTTAAATAGAATTAAGGTATTAGCAAATATTAGACTTGATGAGCATAATCGTACTCAAGACGGAGCAATTAGATACGATTTAGGCAATGGTTCTATACTTGATCTTCGCGTGAGTATTGTACCAATTTTGGAAGGGCAGAAAGTAGTAATTAGAGTCTTGGCTGATTACATTAAGAATTTGACGCTTACAGATTTGGGTTTAAACAAAGTAAATTATGGCTTAGTAGAATTAGCAACTAAAAAGACTTATGGTATGATTCTGACAACTGGTCCTACCGGTTCTGGTAAGACAACTACGCTATATTCGCTGATTAAAACGCTCCATCATCCTGAGGTTAATATTACTACCATTGAAGATCCTGTTGAGTATCGTATGCCCGGAGTCAATCAGATTCAGGTAAACAAGGAGCAAGAAATTACTTTTGCCAGAGGGTTACGCTCTATTGTGAGACAAGACCCTAATATTGTTTTAGTAGGAGAAATTAGAGACTTTGAGACTGCCGAGATTGCTGTTAACGCCGCTCTTACAGGGCATTTGTTATTATCTACTTTTCATGCAAATGACGCTGCAACAGCCATTCCTAGACTACTAGATATGGGTATAGAGCCATTTTTATTAGCATCAACACTTAGCTTAATTATCGCTCAGCGTTTGGTCAGAAGGACTTGTGAGGGCTGCAGGTACAGTTATGAATACAAAGAAAGCGAAATAAAAGAATTAGTACCCTCTTTTAAAGATTTTGCAATTTTAAAAAATGGTGAGGGTAGATTCTATAAAGGCAAAGGATGTGAGAGCTGCCATTATACCGGCTTTAAAGGTAGAATTGGTATTTTTGAAATGATATATGTAACTAAAGAAATTCAAGAGCTAATTATGGAACATGCCTCAAGCATGGAATTATGGGAAGTAGCAAAAAAACAAGGTGCTATATCATTCTTTGAAGATGGATTAGAGAAAGTGGCTTTAGGCAATGTGATGCTTGAAGAGCTTGTGAGAGTAGCTCCCGCTCAAATTGACGATAAAGATATATATGGAAAGAAAAAGACCAAATAAAACATTAAAAGAGAGAATACAAGATATTCTTGAGTATGATGTTAAAGCTAGTACCTACAAAAAGTACTTCTTTGAATCTATGGCAACAATGCTTGCTTCTGGTATAGACATTCGTACTATTCTTAAAGAATTGGAGAGTGAGAGTAAATCTAAGTATCTAAAAAAGCTTATTGGGAGAATGAAAAACGAAGTTGAAAATGGTACTCCCATTTGGAAAGTAATAGAAAGAAATGAATTGGTGCCAGAGCATTATCTTTCATTAATCAGGATTGGTGAGCAATCTGGTAATTTACCCAAAAATCTTGAGTCTGTAGTAGCACAGATTGAGAGGGATAGAGACTTTCAGAACAAATTAAAATCTGCCAGTCTTTACCCCTCTATAGTAGGTGTGTTATTAGTGATTGTTGCCTTTATCTTAATGACATTTGTGTTACCAAGAATAACGTCGGTGTACGATAGTTTAAATATTGAACTACCAACAATTACAGTTGTCATGATAGCAGTAGGAGAATTTATGGAAAAAAATATTGCTATTGTGCTTCCTGCCTTTGTGATCCTGATGTTGATAGTTATGTACCTGCTATTTCTTAACAAAGCGTTTAAGAGATTTCTTAATCAGGTTATGTTTCTTATTCCGGGCATTGGTAGAATGCAACAAGAGATTGAACTTTCAAGATTAGGTTATTTGTTATCAAGTTTGTTAAATTCTGGGATTCCTCTGAATAAAGCCTTGATATTAATGCAAAAAGCCACTAGTCTAAACGCTTACGCCAAGCTTTATGATTACATTGGTTACTACATAGATAAAGGCTATAACCTTGAGATGATATTAAGCTCTTACAAGGGTATTGGAAGAGTATTACCTGTTTTTCCACGTCAATTGATGATAAATGGCGAAAAATCGAGAAAACTAGCAGATAACTTGCTAAAAATTGGAGATTTGTATCAGAAGAAAAATGACTTAACAGTTAAAGATTTAGGTACGGTCTTTGAACCGATACTACTGATTATTGTTTGGATAGGTGTTGCTTTCTTTGCCGTTGGTGTAATTATGCCAATTTATAGTATTTTGGGTAATATCTCAAGTGTATCGGGTGGAAATGTAAAACCCATAGAACAAACTGTGACCCCTACCCCTGAAGAAGTTAGAATCATTACAAATCTTGACGAGCTTGATGCCGACGTAAATGAATAAAATGTTAAAGTTAAAACTGCCTGCATTCACTTTAATCGAGATTCTTCTTGCTGTTGCATTATTGGCAATGATTTTGGCAATCTCATTACCTCTTGGGCAAGAATATTTGAATAAAAATGAGCTTGAAAACGCAAAAACATTGATTACACAAACAATTAGAAGTGCCCAAGCAAATGCTAAAGCTGGTAAAGCTGATGCACAGTGGGGTGTAAGAATTAATGACAATGCAATCACTTTATTTCAAGGCAATTCGTATGCCACTAGAAACACATCAGTAGATGTCGTTATCACTTGGTCTGATAGGTTTGATGCAACCGGAGTTAGCGAACTTGTTTTTTCAAAATACAATGCCTTACCCAGCACAACTGGAACGATAACAATAACTGGTTTTGAGTTAACCTCTGAAATTACTATTAATACTCAAGGAAATTTACTCTATTAATATGTTAGACAGTATTAAAAATAAAAAGTTATCAGCATTTTCAACCATAGAACTGATTCTGGCTTTGGCCATGTTCATGGTTTTAGTATTAGGTTTAAGTGCTGCTATGTCTTTTGGTGTTCAGCAAGAGAAAGTAATTTCTGAAGATACCAAGGCAACATATTTATTAGAAGAAGGTATAGAAGCTTTGGTAAACATTCGCGATGCAAATTTTGGTAGTTTAGTGAATGGCACCTACGGATTAGCTTTAGTAGGAAACAGATGGCAATTAGTAGCAACCCCTGATGTATCTGATGGCTATACCAGAACAATTACCATTACTAGCCCAAACACTACTACTAGAGATATGACAATATCAATATCTTGGATTCGCTCAATTGGTGGTTTACAAGAAATTACAGCAACACAAAGACTCACAAATATTGCTAGAGAAATAATTATCGATACAGCAGATTGGAGTCAACCTGTGCAAGAAGCATTGTTAAATCTTACAGGCCCTAACACTGCCGTATCAGAATTAGCTGTGCAAGGCACTAATGTATTTGGGTATAAAGCAACAACTACTAGTCCAAATACATACGGGATCAATCTATCTAGTCCAGCTAGTCCATCACAATTTGTAACTGGCTTTTTTACTAATATGCGAGGTATCGCCACATACAATGGATATATGTACGCATCATCATCTGAAAATAGCAGAGAGTTACAAGTAATTAACCCTTCTGGAGTTCGGCTCACATCGGTAGATATAAACTTAACGGGTAACGGAGATGGCAATAAAATGGTTGTGCAAGATAATTTTCTTTATTACACTAGAGCTAGTCAAAATGGCGCAGCGCAATTTTGGGTGTTTGATTTAAGTAATCCGGCGGCTCCGGTTATTGCCAGTAGTGTATTAATCAACACAGCTTTAAGTTTAACAAAGATTATTGTCGATGGTGATTATGCATATACCGCCACAGGTACAACAACTTCAGAATTGGTAATATTCGATATTTCAGACCCGTATAACGCTAGCTTTTTGGTGGCAGTCGACTTGCCTAGCAACGGTTTAATTCAAGACTTTGCAATAGCAGGTGATAGATTATATATATCTAGAAATAATTCTAATGTAGTTCATATTTTTAATATTAGTAACCCTGCATCTATATCTCAAGTAAATACCGTAACAATGCCGGAAAGAGCAATAACAATGGATGTCAGAAAACCTACAAATGACTATTTATTTGCGGGTACAAATAGCAGTACTAGGAGGTTTACTGTGTGGGATATTTCGAACTTAGACAATCCGGTTTTTGCAAATTCCCTTACATATAATAATGCAATAAATTGGATTAAATACATTCCTGGTATTGATCGTGTGGTCGCCGGAACTGCCAATACTAGTCAGGAAATCTTAATATATAGACCTACTGAATTATGAGATGCGTTGATAATAAAAAGTTAAAAGCATTTACACTTATCGAGGTGCTACTCTATGTCGCTTTAATATCTATCTTTACATTAGTGTTGGCTTCGTTTTGGGGTTCGGTTAATGAGATTAATGCAAGAAATAAGGCTATGTCAGCAGTAAATACCGAAGCAGCTTTTATATTAAATACTATAAGTAGATCTATTAGAACAGCTTCAGCTATTAACACGCCTACAGCAGGCAATGCTTCAAGCACTTTGAGTCTTGTAAAATCGGCTAATCCTACTGTGTTTTCAATAAATAATGGGGTTTTATTTATTCAAGAAGGGGCAAACCCTACTGTTCAACTATCTAGCAATCAAGTCTATGTCAATAGCCTGAGTTTCACAAATGTAACTAATACAGGCACAGCGGGAGCAGTAAGAATACAACTTGAACTTGCTTATGTTAATGAGAGTGGAAAAACAGTTTTAGATTATTCACAGACTATTTATGACACAGTTAGTATCAGAAAATAACAATCAGAAGTCTGCCTTTGCGGCATTGTTTAGTGTATTAATTTTAATGATTATTAGCGGGTTTGTGATCACCAGTATTTTGGTGAGTAGTGCTACCGGCATTCAAAACAATTCAGTTTACCGAGATGGTATTGAAGCTAGGGCACTTGCTGACTCATGTGCAAATGTTGCTATCGATAATCTCAAAGACGATAACACGTACCCAGGCAGCGAGAGTATAACTATAGCTTCAAAGCAGTGTCAGATTCTAGTGATATCTGGCTCAGGGAACAACAATAGAGTGGTTAGAGGGCAAGCAACCGTCAATGGAGTTACAAAAAAAATTGAAGTTAGTATTTCTGAATTAGTGCCAAATACCATCATCAATTATTGGGAAGAAAGAGATTATTAGTAATTTATAAATGACAGATAACACTAATATAGTATTGATAATTCTATATATATTCCTAATTTCTTTGGGTTTAATTTTCTTTTTTAATATTACACTTAGATACATCGGTCATTTTAGCAAAATTGAGGTGATTGTAATTTTTCTTGTTATTTTAATTGGCCTTATATTTGTAATTAATTATTTGAATTTTGCTAGAGGCTATGCCGATTCTCGAAACGCACAAAGATCTGCAGATGTTCAAATTATCGCTGATACTTTTGATGACTATATATCAGAATTCGGTTATGGTCCAGATTTGACTAATTTAATACCTACGTGCCCTAGTGTAAGATTTATAGGAAAAGAAGCCAATATGGTTGATTTAACATCCAAATTCATAGAGAATAGTTTAGTAGCTGTTCCTTTAGATCCAGCAGTCGGGAATGAACAGAATACAGGTTATACCATCTGTGTAACTACAACTAAGCGCATTGTAATTAATGCGCCTCATGCTGAAAATGATAAGATAGTCACTGCCAAAAAATGACAAAGCAAAGCAAAGATAAGAAAATAGAAGATTTATTTCAACATAATCGGGCTCGAAATAATACCTCTAGGTTGCTTTTCGCTTTAATTATAAGTGTATTTTTACTTCATACAATCTACGAATTTACACAAAATCCTTTCTTAGAGAATAGAAACTATGCTGTAAGTATTTATTTACGACTTATTCTAGCGATTATATCTCTTGCCGTTTTCATTGGAGGTTACATCGTTAAAAGAAGCCAAAAATATATTGAAAATATAAGCTTTTTATTCTCATTAGTTTTCTTTATAACATTAAATCTAAGTAGCGTGATACGTGGTACGGGTTGGGAATTAAATTACGGCTTGATAATCATTGCTGTAATTGTTTATGCCTCATATTTAAACACTGCAAAAATTATTATTTTTTTAATTGTCTCTAATGGCATTCTTGCCTATACTACATTAACCAATTTCAACGAGCCTATTTCGTTGCAATTCCTGACTATATTTTTATTATCTTCAATAAGTTTTTCTATTGCAAAGATATTTAGAATAAAAAATGAAACAACTAATTTACCATTAGATAGATTCTTTGAAGAAGTGTTCAATGCAATGAGAGATAGTGTTTTTATTATTAATCCTGAGACGTATACTGTTGTCTTCAATAACAAAATGTCAAACAAGGTGTTTGGAAATATAGTCGATATTAAGAAACATATAATTCCTGCTTATAAAAATACTTTTGATACAGCGTTGAAAATGGTATTTGATTTTAAAGGTAGCTGGGAAGGCGAGGTGCAATTTGAAGATTATCGTGGCATAAAATTTATAGCAATGGCTTCTTTGAGTTATTTCAGAGTGCAAGCTCTGCCCATGATCTTCATGAAAATTACAGACATCTCAAAGTTAAAATATGCAGAAAAACAATTGAAAGATGTTTTATTGGATATTCAAGAAAAGAATAAGCAACTTGAAGAATCTAAGAGTGCAATTATGAATATCTTGGAGGATGTGGTTGCCGAAAGAGCAGAAGCCACTACAAGAGAAAAGAAACTCGAAGCAGTATTGCAAAGTATTTCGGAAGGGGTTGTTGTATTAGATGCTAACCACAGAATATATCTCTTTAATGATTCTGCTCTGAAAATGCTTGGTTTATCAAGTAATGAAATTGTAGGCAAGATGTTTTCAGAAGTAATTGATTTTCGAGATGAGGTTACTGATGAAAGTAGGAATGCACTTGTTGAGAAGGCGTTTCAAGGCGAAAGTATTACCTCGCATATTGGTAGTGTGTTAAAAAGAAAAGATGGGAAATTAATTCCAGTAAATGAATCAGCTTCCCCAATTTTTAATGAGCAAAAAGAAGTACAGCGAGTGGTTATTGTATTTAGAGATGCCACCGAGCAACGTAAAATAGATAAAATGCGTTCTGAATTTGTTTCAGTAGTATCACATCAATTACGAACCCCTTTGACAAGTATTAACTGGTATGTAGAGTTATTGAATGACCCTGATGCTAGCCAAAATTTGAATGATGCTCAAAAAGAAAGTATACAAAGAATTGGAGAGGGTAATCAAAGAATGATTAATTTAGTTAACGATTTGCTGAATGTTTCAAGAATTGAAACTGGAAGAAATTTTACACTTAAACCTGAAAAGACCGATATTGTTGCTTTAGTGTCGGAAGTGATTGATGAACAAAGAATTATTGCAGAAAAGAAAGGTATCGTGATCAATTTTGATAAAAAGGGTATTCCTGAATTAATGCTAAACATTGATAAAGAAAAGATTAGACAAGTAATGATGAACCTATTAAGTAATGCAGTAAAGTATTCATTGCCTAATTGTGAAGTATTATTAAGATTTGGAAAAGATGAGGTGTTTGTATATTTAGACTTTGTGGATCATGGTATTGGAATCCCTGAGGAACAACAGGGTAGAGTTTTTGAGAAGTTCTTTAGGGCGGACAATGCCGTTACACAGCAGACAGAAGGTACGGGGTTGGGAATGTATATTGGTCAAAGTATTGCTAGAGCACATGGCGGAGACATAACTTTTTATTCGAAATTAAGTGAAGGAAGTACTTTTACATTAAAACTACCTTTGAGCTGGGAGCCAAAAGCTGACAGCCCTACTTTTTAAGAATTTAATTTTTTAATTAAGGTTAATTGACAATGATATTCAGTTTTAATCTTCATGCCATAATTTTAGCATTGTCAACAGTGGTAGCTTTTTCTTTGATGGCTTATACCTGGAAGCGTCGTTATATGAAATCGGTTTATTATTTCGCCCTTTTGCTAGCAGCTGTGTTTATTTGGTCATTCTTTGTGACTTTTGAAGTTGCTTCGCAAGTATTACCCTTTACAATAATATTTTCAAAATTCACTTATTTAGGGATAGTTTTCTTGGGGCCATTTTTTCTGCTTTTTGCTTTAGATTATATTGGTAAAGACGTGCAGTTTTCAAAGCATCTTTGGGTGAAATTGTTATTTTTAATCCCCCTGATTTCTTTGATTGCCGTATTTACAAACGAGTTACATTATCAATATTGGCAAGAACATATAATAGTTGCAACTCAGCCATTGCTAAGGACTAATAATATCTATGGTTGGATGTTTTATTTGCATACATTCTATTCATATGGTTGCCTTGCAATTGGTGGAATCATTTTTATTAAAAAATTATTAGTAGTAAATGGTGCCGAGAAAAAAAGGTTGTTATTTATTGTGTTGGCTTTGTTAATACCCCTAGCGGCAAATTTTGTGACATTGTTAAAGATTGATTTCATAATTGGCATTGATCTTACCCCTTTAGCATTTGTGCTTACTTCATTATTATTAGCGTCTTCAATATTTAGATATAGTCTTTTTGAATCGCTGCCATCTATTAGAGCGCAGATTATTTCATATCTTGATGACGGGGTCATAATTATTAATAAGAACTTAAAAATTATTGAGGTTAATAAAGAAGCAAAGAATCTTTTTGGGAATTTCTTAGTAAAATCGAATAATGCAGAAGATGTATTTGGTAAATGGCCACAAATAACTACTGCTATAAGAACTAAACAAAATTGTAAATTTGAACTAACCCAAAATCAAGAACTGAACTTAAGGTCATTCAATGTGGAAATTGCACATCTAAATGACGAAACAAATAGTGACTCTCTAATTTTAATCATATTCCGAGATATTTCAGATATTAAAAGAGCTGAAAAAGGCCTTGAAGCGTCAGAGCATAAGTTTGCAGAAGTTTTCGAAGCTTTACCTGACGGTTCATTTGTTGTAGATAAAGATGGTATTGTAGTTTTTTGGAATAAGGCGATAGAAGATATTACTGGAATAACGAGCGAGCAAGTTGTTGGGAAAGATGGCTATTATCTGGGTAACTTGATTTATAAGCAGTCGAGATTCATGTTCATTCATGCCGTTCTCTTCAATGATAAAGAAGCTCTTGACTATTATGGAGAAGTTAAAGAGGAAGCTGGCAAGTTTTCAGGAATAATCAAAGTCCCTGATTTAAATGGCAAAAAAGATTTGGTTTTATGGCTTTCAGCAAAGAAAATTTATGATGAAAGAGGTGATGTTATAGGTGCAATTGAAACAGTTAGAGATATTACTGAAATTCGAAAGATAGACGAAGAATACACCGCTACCCGTTCATCTTTAAGGGCCATTGTGGAAAATACTAAAGATATTATTATATACATAGATAAGAATTGGCAACTTCTAATTTTTAATCAAGCTTTTAAAGAAGCAGTCGCAACATTGCTTCATAAAGAAGTAAAACAAGGTGTAGACTTTCACGAGTATATTTTTCCTGGAAAAGAGAGTTGGTGGGAAAGCAATATAACTCAAGCATTAAATAATAATCAATTTATTACTGAGTTAGAATATAATTTAAATGGTAATAAAATATTCTTCGAAGTTGCTTTCAACCCAGTAGTAATGAATAAAGAGGTCATAGGTGTATCAAATTTCATTAAAGATATAACTGAAAGAAAAAAATCTGAACAACTACTTAAAGATAAATTGGCCGAACTTGCAAAAGCTAATGAAATTATGGTAGGGAGAGAATTGAAAATGATTGAACTAAAGAAACAAATATTAAAAACCGCAAGTGGAATTGAAACCACGATAGAGCAACCACCAAGTTATTAAACTTCTAGTTCAAATCTGGAAAATTTTAAGCTTGATTAATGTTTTTTCGAATTTTACTAATCTCTAAGGCAATCATCTTTTTGTCTGGTTCGCGTTCGATTTGGGCGATGATTGCCTGAGTAGATTCTAAGAAAAATATGTTCATCACTTTACCTAGCTGCTTTAATACTTCACCATGTTTATCTTCTTCAATAAATTCAACAATATCATCAAGTACAACTTCAATATCCGGAGCAATTCTGACCATAAAGGGCTTATTATTAATATGAAATAACTCACCATTTATTCCTGTAATTTTTTTAAATGGCCAGCTATTGTTCATGGTTATGGTGTTAACTCATAAGATAAATTATTACCATTTAGGCAAAGGCTGATTGTTTCGCCTATTTTGCTTCCTAAAACTGCTTGCCCGATTGGCGAATCTGGTGAAATTATTCCTAGTCTTGGGTTCACATAGCCAAAGGAATGTGAAATGTACACTTGCTTTTTTTGCTGTTTATCTTTAAGGGTGATTAAGTCGCCAATCTTAACAACGTCACCCTTTTTTCTTGCCTGAGCTGCATTACTTTTTACATGTCTAATTGCATTTTCAAGGTGGAAAATATTATCAACAATACTGTGAAGTTCTGAAATACAATCATCTAATACTGGATTTGGTTCATCTTCTTCATACTCATCTCTCTCAACTTCAACTTTATTCATCAGCTCATCTCGTCTAGAGATAAGTATTTGATGTTCTTCATTTAAATAATCAAGAATTTTATTCTTTTCTTTCATTTTTGAATTCTAATAATCAGAAGTCTTAGGGGGCGATAAAACTGAAAAGATTATATAGAATTCAATTCTGACAATGCTTGATGAATACTGTCAGGTTTATGTCAGTAAAGGTCAGAATGTTGAGGGTCTGAAAATTCGATAACATTGGTTTGTTGTGCCAATATCACAAGTGAAATGGCGCTATGGTAAAGGGTGTTTGCAAATATTGCTGCATTTGTATTTTCGCCAATAGATTTGAGAGTGTCTGCAAAATCGCATAATTCTATTAGTTTAGTTAGAATCGGTTCTTTATCTGGACAAAGATTTATAGCATGTTTGGCAAGAGATTCGGCATCAAATCTTACTGCGGCTATCAATCGAGATAATTGGCTCTTGGTCTTATCAATTCCGTCGCTTGTTTGCATTGAGTTTAGTAAAACTAACATTTGATGTAGTTCAGGAAGGTTAGTTTGATCAATTGTTCTACTGAATCCTCCAATTCTTTGATTTAACGGTAGTAACATAGGTATGACTTCTTGACGATTTAAAACCCCAAAAGCATATATACTTTTTAATAATGGTGGTAGGTGGTTGAAGATATCACTCAGATTCCTATGTAAATAATGCTGGTTGTCAGGAAAGTTTGTATTTAAAGGTACATTTTTAGCTGGTGACGATTCTAAGTCCAATAAATATAAAAAGTTCTCAATTAAGTCTTTTTTTGATTTTGGATCTTGGGCTATTGGAGTAACTATCCCTTGGGCTTTTTCTGGATTAGAACTCAAAGCATCAACCTGCGTACTACTAAATAAAACGCTTTCTCTGGGAAATGAATGCAAAATCGCTTCTAATTGGAAATTCTTATCTAAAGAATGTCTGTTTCTAGATAAATACATTTTTACTCTGTTTGTCAAGCTGTGTGGGATATTATTTTTCAATTTCTCTCGTAGGTTTTCAGGAATGTCTTGAATAGGGGTAGTTGCTGGCAATTCTAATAACAGCAGTTGATTTTTATTAAACCCAATCTTCATCAAAGATTGCATAAACATTTCTGCAGTAGGTGCATTAAATCTAGCAACATTTCTATTTCTAATTGGATTAAGATATTCTTCATTATCTCGAATAGTCGCATTGACTTGCCCTGTCATTAGAATATGAGCTACCTGCTCAAGGTGTGCTGCTAAAGCTGATTTCCCACTGCTACTTTCTCCCATAAATGACAATTTCCTTCTTTTGTTTAGCTCTGCTCTTCTTTCTTCAAGATTAATTCGATGATTTCCTTTTTTTGAAGGATTAACATTTCCAATCCCTAAAGATTTTGGCCCAGTGTATGATGTTGAGAATGGCAATCCCTCCCATATTACTGTTGGTAGTATTCCGTTCATATAGCCCTGTAATTCTCTAGCTTTTCTTTCTTTTCTTTCGTCATCTTTTAAAGCAAGGGGAAGTGGGTCGCTTATCGTTATACCTGGGAATCTTGGTCCGCCCGGATCGGTATCGTTTAGGTTATTAATTGAGGGATTAATTATTGTTGCTATCGCAAACTCTGTTAGAGGATCCCCTTCGGGATTGTGAGGGGGCATCATATCAAGACGAGGCTCACCAAATCTTGAAGTAGCTGCTCTTTCTAATACTTGTCTTTGAAAGTAAGTAGGAATTGTTGGGTTTTGTATTGGTGCTTTAGTCATTACCAGAGTGTAAATCCATTTTTTCTATTAGTGCGGATGATGCTGTGTGGTCTTGCGTCCTTCAATTTCTTACGAATTCTTGAAATTAGCTTATCTAATGCCCAATCAGAGTATTCCTCCGCTTTCCAGATTATTTTAGCGATTTGTTCTCTACTGATTTCTTTTCCTCTATTTTGAAACAGTATTTTAACAATTTGTAATTCTTTTTCTGTTAAAATTGAATAGTTCTGATTATCTTTCCATACTTGTCCAGATACTGAATGAATATTTAAGCTGTCGTTGATTTTTAAGAGTGCGTTTGCTTCTTGATTAAGTAGCCCCTCTTCAGATTCTGATAATGTACTCGAAATACCACTATAAAGCCTAAAATATTCAACTAATATTTCGCCACGAATACTTTTAGTTTCATCTAAAAAACCAGTTTTGGTCAAATATACATCTCTAATTTGGGCATCTTCATTATTTAGAGGATGGTTATGTGCAATTTTTCCAATAACTTCGATAATCTCAGGAGTTAACTGTGATTTTATTCTATCTAATCTAATCTTAAGATTCATGAAATCAGCAAAAAACTGGTGATTAATTTTTCTTTCAATAAACGCTTCTGGTTTTAAACAGTAAAATTCTAGATCTCTATTAATATATTTAATTAAAGCGCCCATGCCACCGGCTTTTTTAAATAATTGAGATTTAATTTCTTGAGGATAGTTTATTTTGAAAATTGTATTGTTAAAGTTCCAGAATTCATCTTCTGCTCTATAGTAGTTATAATATTGAGATATCATCGGTATGGGGGCGGGGAATCGATCATTAAATAGTTGTTGCGTAGTAAGTATGATGATATTTATTTTGCCATCGGTATGATCTCTTAGTTTATCGATAAAGATTAAGAAGTCTTTAAGTTCAGACAAAATGTATGGATTAACTTTGGCGTTGGTTTCTAGTATTAACAAAACATCATCGCCTTCTTTATTAATCTTATAGAATGCTTTTTCTAAATTTTTAAATAAGTTATTGTCTTTTGTTTCTTCTAGTTCATTGTTAAATGTTTGCTCGCAATGTGATTTTACAATACGGTAAAATTCGGCTTTATTTTCAGTATGTGCAGAGAATAAGCCTGCTCGAAAATCGATTACTACGGGGTGAATATGCTTTTTTTTAAGATATTCGGCTGCTTTTCTAATAGCCGAAGTTAGCCCGGCAGAGGGGAAATGAATAATCTCAAAAGGAATTTTTAATTTTATATATTTTTCTAGGTTCTTAAATACTCCTAAGTACCAAGAATTAACCATTTTCATTTTAATTGATTAATGGGGTCAGATTATATCAGAATAAGATCGGAAGAGCACACGTCTGAACTCCAGTCACACTGATATATCT
>CALARN010000015.1 GCA_937889205.1 uncultured bacterium | reverse complement strand
AAAAAAATACAAGCTCTTGAAGCGTTAGCTTTAAGAAATGGCCAATCAATGCTGCAATACTTGCTCGGGCTCGATGAAAGCTCAGGGCAAAGCTTTGATAAAGGTCTTTTAGAGTTCAAGCACTTGCTTGCAACACTAACTGAAGCAGCAAAAAATTTAAACATTACTCTTTTAATTAAGCAAGTATTAAAAGACAGCGGATATGTTGCCATGCTCAATGATGGTAGTAGCGAAAACGAAAATCGTTTAGAAAACTTGAAAGAACTACTTTCTGTAGCTCAGAAATATGATACCCTTGAGCCGCGTGATGGCTTAGAGACATTTCTTAATGAAGTTGCTTTAGTAGAACAAGATACAGATGATGAAGACGAGACCGGTGGTAAAGTTACTTTAATGACTATTCATGCTGCTAAGGGGCTAGAGTTTAACAATGTATTTTTAGCAGGTATGGAAGAAAGTCTTTTTCCTCATAGCCGCTCTTTCGAAGACCCTAGTGAAATGGAAGAAGAACGCAGACTTGCCTATGTTGCCATCACAAGAGCCAAAAAGAAACTATTTATGAGCTATGCCCAATCACGAGTGTTTTTTGGCTCAATTAGTACCAATATGGTGTCTCGCTTTCTCACAGATATCCCTCAAGAATTAACTGAAATTGAGGATAGCCTAGGTTTAACCACCGATAGCCTAGAACGAGATGGCTGGAGCAAAGTAGCAGATAACAATACCTCTTTTTTTGAATCAGACCTCAAGAAAACAAATAACTCAAAACTCGTTAAAGGGGATATGGTTAAACACCCAATATTCGGGGCGGGATTGGTGGTTGATATAAGTGATGACACCATCATTATTGATTTTTCGGGTGGAATTCGTAAGGAATTTGCTTTAGAGTTTGTGCAGCTAACTAAGATTTAAGTAGTTTTTTGAATTTTACTTGCAACTCTTTAGCTTTTTTGGCAAGAAGAAACATAGTGTATGCAGCTCGGTTTAATACCTGAACTTTTGGTTGCAGAAACGATACATATTCCCCACCAAAGCCTGCCTTGAATCTAGATATTTGATACAGCTCATCATTCTTGTCATACTCACCGTCAGCAAGTTTTGGGGCAACACCCCAGTGATCGTAATATTTTAGGCCAAAGTTATTGAAATACCTAATCGCTTCCCATTTCAATAAATATCCCGCCTCAACATCTCTGCCTTTCAAGTTAACTCCGCCGTAAAGTTCATACGCTCCTTGGTTATCGTTAACCACAAGATATGCGCCTACTATTTCAGTTTCAGAAGCTTCATTCTTATACTCGGCAATAAAGATTCTTGCTAAATCGTTAGCACCAAGAGTGTTCCAAATAGTTTGAAAATACTGAGAGTCTCTCTCAATAAACTTTGTATGAGCATAAATGGACTGCATCACCTGGTAGAAAGCTTTTATTGGCTTAGTGTTATCATCGGCCGAGCTGAATTGGTAATGTGACACGGTTACCCCCTCGCGTTGAGCTTTCTTAATATTACGGCGATACTTGCCATCTAATTCTGCAAACAATTGCTCTTCAGGCTTAGCTAATATAACTTGATTGGTTTGCTGAGGCTGAATATGACCATCATAGCTTAATAGACCCTGTGTATTTAATGTGACAATCGATTTGTCAAACTCATAGATTACAAAAGCAATGTTTTTTTGTTTCAGTATTTCTGCCATTTGTTCTTTTATTGACGCTTCTAACCAAGCTTCTGTCTTTAGTTTTGGAACATAAGCAAAGCTGCTACCAGTAATAGGCAACTGCTTTACCTGTAATGAGATAACAGCTGCGGGAATTGCGGTATTATCCGCATTTTCTGCGGGGAATAATCCTAACCTTAATATTGACCACCCTTCAGTTGCCTTTACTGACAACCAATCCCAAGACTGCAGCAGGTGTAAGTTTTGTTCTCTCCAAGCTGCTTGATATTGCGGTTTTTCTAGAATTTCTTTGATAGTGTAGGTCATGATTAGAGTAAAAATGGTTTAACTAATTTTGCGATTCTTTTAGCATCAATATCACTAACATGAATATGTGTTGGTAAATTGATTATTTGAGCTGAACAGTATTCAGCATTGGGGCAACTACCTTTAATATACCCAAGCTTCTTTAAAGACTTTGCCGGAGCAAATAATATCGATTTATACCAATCTCCAGCTACAATTCTATTGTTCTTTAGAATCTGCAATACTTTAACCTTATTATCTACAAGCACCGGGAATCTTAAGAATATTGGTTTAGCATTAGGTATTTGCGGAATAACTCTTCCCAGTTCATCTTGATACACTGACGCATTACACCTGCGAATATTATTAAATCTAGCTAACTTTTGTAGTTGATTTAAAGCGAGTAAGCATAGAGCAGGGGAGGGTTTTGCTGGTAGCCATTCAGGTTTACAGACATCATATTCACAATCCTCAATCATATTTCCAAAAATGTTTAATTTATGGCCCAACCAAACAAAGAGCCTTCCAAGTGTCATTTTGCCAATCCCCAAATAATAGACAGGATTAATAATTGACCAAAAAATCGGATTCCACAACGCCAACCTAGCTTTTTGCTTAGGAAAGTCAGGTAGGGAATTACGAAAATCTTGCAGTTTTTTGGCAATAGTAGCATCTTTAACAATAGCAGAACCGCCCCTAACGCCAGATATTACTTTCTCAATACCAAAGGTAATAATTGCTGCATCCCCAAGTGTTCCAAGTTTTTCACCTGCAATACTTGCACCTAGAGCGTGTGCTAAATCTTCAATAATAATAACCTCGGGGCCGACAATTTCACGAATCTGTGCCATGTCTTCTGGACTACCAAACGAATGCTGCACCATAATAAACTTTGTGGCAGCAGTGACCTTATTTCTTAAATTAGCTAAATCATAACCAAAATGCTCTCGATCACAATCAACATAAACAGGTTTAACCCCTGCCCAGATTGCAGCATTAGCAACTACCATACAGCTAAAAGCAGGTAATAATACTTCATCCCCCTCTTTAGCACCAAAAGCTTTCAATAATGAATAAAATGATGATCTGGCTGAGTCAAAACAAATAGCCGGTCTAGTGAAATATTCTCCTAGCTTCAGCTCTAATGCCTCAACATTAGCTAAAGAATCTGCTTGTTTCTTGTTTTTTATCAGCTTCCAACTAAGCTCTAAATCATCAGGTTCAGTATTTGGTGAAGCCGCTATAAAGATTGATTTTGACATTTTTCTCTATACTTTTTAATATCTAGTGCAGTCAGTATATGTGGGGAATTGATGATTAACAAGATAATGCATGTCTATGTAGTTTACCACGCCATCTCGATTAGTGTCTTTTCCACCGCATCCCACCTCAGGGTATGTATCTGAACAACTTCGATTATATACAACAATCATTGCTTGATAATCTATATAGTTCAAAATTCTATCCCCGTTAGCATCTATTGGACCACATACCATAGGTACATTATCTGTAAAAAGAGTAGGGTAAGGTGTACTTGTTGGAGTAGCTGTTGGACTAAGAGTCACAACCGGACTTGAAGATAATGTTGGAATAACACTATTTGTTGGAGCTAAAGTTCCCGTTACAGAAACAGTGATGCTCGGAACAATTGTATTTCCCCCCTCAGGTAAAGTCGTCACCATAATATATACAGGGGTGGGGGTTAGTGCGCTGGCTTCTTCTGGCGCTTGATTCTTTGTTGCAATCATATTAGCAACAAATACGGTGGCACCAGCCAACATAAAAATACTTGAGCCAACCAAGACTTTAATAACCGTTCTTCCTTTTTTAGATCGGAAGAGCACACGTCTGAACTCCAGTCACACTGATATATCT
>CALARN010000014.1 GCA_937889205.1 uncultured bacterium | reverse complement strand
ACCAATATAAATGAGAAGTCCAATCAGGAACTGTCAAATCACGGATATCAAAATCTCTGATAGTGGGCTTCAATGCATCAATAAGCATAGTAAGAGCTTGTTTTTGCATATCGGGGTTTTTACCCATAGCCTGTGCAGCATGTACTTGAGCCAGCATCGGAACAGTAAGAGTTCTAACCCAAAGATGCGGAATACCATAAGGTACACCTAAAGATGGAACGTCTTGGCGTGTCCAAATACCATCAGAAGAGGGGTCGCTAGTTTTAACATCATCAACATTTTTATATAAAGAAGAGGTAGACGACAGTTCAAGCTTTCTAGACTTTATCTGATCCTCTTCTTTTACTTCAATACCTGACATTAAGCCTTTGTCGAAAAGATGAGAAAGATCGGGAGGGGTAGGTAATTCTTTTTGAGTAGAAGTAGTCTTAGGTTTTTCGATAATACGCATTATATTTACTCCTGTTTTACCGTATGATGAGTACGGTTATTTAACCTTATCGGTAGCGAACTGTGCTTGAATGGTAATTCTTCCAGTTTCTTCCGAATAGTTTAATTCATAAGGGCCTTTATCGGTAGGCCAGCACCTGTTGTAAGTGACAATCTTTGCAGGTGATTTACTAAATTTAGAAAATAGATTGACGGTTATATCTTGTTTATATTTAGCAGGGTAGCCATAAATTCCAGATTCGCTATCATAGACCAATCTCTGCCATTCTTGCAGCCAATTACCTACTTTATGATCGTGCGTTTCATAAAAAGTTATAGTAATACCGTCTAACTCTGCAAACCCCGGATAATATTGGTGTTTACCATCTGCAAATCTGGCCTCTGCTGGAACCTTAGTCCAAGTAAGGGTGACACTTTCTGCAAATAGTACTGCTTTACCATTGGCAAAAGGAATCATTACTTGCCATAACGATGATAAAGCAGGATCTGGTGCTTTTAAGGCCGTATCTCTTAATAAAACCATTAGAAGAACCTACTCAAAATATTGTTTACATTTGCAGAATTTATGCCTAGCTGATTTATTACAGAGTCATATATATTAAAGCTACCAATAGCCCCTGATGAAAATGTCGAGCCTGACGTACTGGTATACGCTAATACGGGAGAGCTTTGGGACTTAGATATTGATCTATTAAAATCATCCGAGTTAAATTCGACTCCGACAATATCAATAGCGTCTACCGAAAACTCACATTGCACTCTAGCTGCACTAGATTCTTCCGAAAACTGACCATACGTGACATTCATGGGCCATGTGTTTAGTAATTCTACAATCAATGACGCATTACCAGTGGTATCCAAAGCCCTGCATACAGTTTTTACTGCATAATCAGATTTCATCTTAGCAAGATGAGTTCTAAACCCGGCGCAAATATCCTGCCATTTGACAAGATTTTTAATAACCGGAGCATTTACGGTTTCAACAAATTCTACAGTAAAAGAGTTTTGTTGCGTTCTCAATCCTGCAAACGCCAATGACCAGCCTAGTTGTTTTACAATTATTTGCCCTACC
>CALARN010000013.1 GCA_937889205.1 uncultured bacterium | reverse complement strand
CCAAGACTGAAATTATTTACACCAACAAGATCCCCCTTGATTTCTAAATCAATTCCATTGATAACTAAAGCTTCTGTTCCCAAATACATAAAAGTTCCATCAGTTCTTAGTTTAGGCTTTGTCGAATCACCATCAATAGCATTTGCTGTTGAAAGATTAAACACACTGTTTTGACCAAGTACTGCTAAATGACCTAATCTCTTGAGAGAAATCTTATTGAAAGTATAGTTGCCTTCAGTTAAACCAGCATAATTACCTCCTCCAAAATTATTATTATCTACAATTATCCAGCCTTGATTAGCTACATCAACACCTTTTTGTTCAACATATACTGTACCTGCTCCTGCGTAGGCGCCTCCCCAACCACCATTATTACCTCTTGCTTGAATATTACGAAAGTTAAAGCTGCTTGAGATATTGTTTTCATAATACACAGCAACTCTACCACCAGAGCCACCGCCGTTCTGATCTCCTCTTCCACCATTTGCAGTAATTAATCCACTACCAGAAATATCTACAGTATCTATCCAAACACTACCGGCAGAGCCACCACCAGACCAACCTGAAGGGCTCATCGAACCATTAACAGTTATCGTTCCATTATGAGTAAAGCTAGTACTTGAGACAAGCTTAATGCTACCTCCACCATATGAGTATCTATCAATTACACCACCAGCACTGCCAAGCATTAATGGTTCGTAAACACTACCATATGGGGCTTTATTACCTGCCCCACCAGAAGTGGATCCATACCCACCATGACTGGCTCCCATATGCGTGGTATTAGGATTCCCCGGACCTCGACTAGGGCCATAACCTAAAGCGTCAGCCGAAACAATTGCCCCAGACTCAATATTAAAAGCATCAGCAAGAATGGTAACTCCAAAATCATTAGTCCAATTTGTATCACCGTTGTCATAGCTTCTTAATGTCAGAGTAAAACCAGACCTAACATTAAAAGTGCCTAACCCCCTACAATCGAAAACCCCATTAGGAGCGTCTTGTGCCTGCCATGTTTGATTCTCATCGATATCAATATCAGGACAATTACCAATATTATCTACAATTAAAATCGAGTTTGAACGACCGAATACATTTGCATCTAATGCGTTTGTAGCTTTAATTTTAATTACCTCGGAATTAGTGTAATTAACTGTACTTAAAGTTACTGTTCCGGCTACTAAATTTACACTAGTCGGAGCTAATGTGCCATTGCCCGGTGTATTCCCATCTATTAAAACAGCGGATAGTGTAAGTGCATCATTAACAGGTACTGCATTGTTGAACTTATCAACAGCATTAATAGTAATTGAAAAATTTGTGTTTTTCTGAACGATTGAAGGTACAGTAAGAATGTAAGTAGCAACAATATCTGGAGTAGCCGAAGCAGTAATAGTTAGTGTACCTGCGACACCAGTTTTTGAAAGTCTTAAGGTATTATTATTTATTCCACTTACAGTTCCTAATTGCCATGAAGCAGATAAATTACCAAATTCATCACTTTGAGTAGATTTTTGAGGTAAGCTACCTGCACCAGTTAGAATTGTCCAGCTAACAGTTTCATTAGGTACACCAAATCCATTAGCATCAATTAATTTTGCTTCTAATGGATTTGCTAATAATTGACCTACAGTACCAGTTTGGGCATCACCGGAAATTAATTCAAAACCAACTGCTGTTCCAACTATTGTAAAATCAGCATTATTTCCATTGCTACCGACATCTAACCATTCACTAGCTACACTTGTACTATTAATAGTTCTTACTCTATATTTATATTCCTTTCCTGCAGTTAAGCCTGAAGCTGTGACTATTCCGCAATCTGCTATTCCATTTGCACAATTCTTATTATTGCTAACATAACTTGTCTGAGTATGCGTTGGTACACCTGAAAAATTTTGACCTACTTCTCGAATTTCAATTTGTGTACGAACTAAAGCACTAGAATTAGGATCGACAAGATCGGCAACAAATGTCAAAGTAGTGCTCTTGGTTAAGCCTTCGAAAGGTACTTGTCGAGTATTTACACCATTCCCTTCATAAACCCTAGAAACAGAAGGTATATTTGGTATACAACCAGGACCAATTAGCGATCCAACTTGGCCTTCTTGAGCTCCTGCCCCTCCAGAAACAGAAGCAGTACCCGTAAAAGTTATACCACTTTGACAAACAACCATTGCTCTTCCTCCTCCTCCTCCTCCTCCTTGATAAGTAGCACTATTAGCATTGCCACCTCTGGTTTGAATAGAACCAGTACCGGCTAATGTTCCTACATTAATCCAAATCGAACCACCTGCACCTCCACCACCAGTAGCTGTATTATCTGTATTGATTGAGCCATTGGTTCCGTTAGCCGAAATTGTGCCATTAAGTAACAAGTTCTCTGAAACATTAAGTTTTATTGCTCCTCCACCGCTCCCGGCAATACCTGTTGTCGAATTACCACCCGCTCCACCAAGTAAATTTGGGATGTATGCATTACCGTATACTTGTCCAGTTTGACCAGGTAGGATTAAACCATTACTGGCACCTTCTCCACCTGCTCCTCCGTATCCACCTCCACTACCTCCTACATTATCTGTACTTGCAGTTGCATTACCTACACCGCCATCAGATTCGCCTGGTTTGTACCCCATACCATTTGCATGTAGTATTCCTCCAGGTTCAATAGTTAAATTTTTAAATACTATTTCTGCACCATAATCTCCCGTAATTGAGCCATCACCATTTACATAACTTCCTACAATTACTTCAGCATCACTAGCAATGATGACATCTTGACTACTACAATCATAAATGCTCTCTGTAGATGTTGGCGTTAGTATTACCTGACCATGTACCTTTTCTGGGTTTGCCGGAAAAGGACAAGCCATATTCGCACTTGATTTGTATGCTAATTGAATAAAATTCACATATACAAAAGAACCAATTGCAACAAGAATCAATAAAATTAAAGAAATGGATTTAAAATCAAGCAGAGGCTCTTTTATATCAAGCCATTTGGCCAGTAAAGGCCTTAGAATTGTGTTATTTTTTCGCACCATGTGTAGTTTTAAAACTAAGGGATATCTTAGTTTATTAAATAATAATTGATAGTTCAACAAGTATTTCCAAGTAATATTTCTTTAGCTTTTTTTGTAAACTTTTATCTAATTAAATGGTATACTAGCTATGCTTTTTTAAGCATCACGTAGTTATTAGGAAATTTTTTTATGAAAAAGAAATTAATTGGGATTATCAACTCAGGAGGCGATTGCTCTGGAATAAATGCTGTGATATCGGCAGTTGTGCGCACTGGCCTATCTTTAGGTGAATACGAATTCGTAGGGTTTTACAAGGGTTGGGAAGGCTTACTTAGCCCAATGAATTACATCAAATTGGACGGAAACAATATTAGAGGTATAAGTCATTTGGGTGGTACTATTTTACAAACTGTAAATAAAGGTAGGTTTGCCGGTAGAAAAGGAGCAGGAGACTTAAATTTAATTCCCGAAGAAATCCTCAAAGAAGCTAAAGACAATGCTGAAAAGATAGGTTTAGATTCATTAATTGTTATTGGGGGAGACGGTACATTATCTGCAGCATTACAATTATATGACTTTGGTGTCAATATGGTTGGAGTTCCAAAATCTATTGATAATGATTTAGAGTCGACTGCAATGACCTTCGGCTTTCAAACAGCTGTTGACATAGTATCTGATGCTCTACGAAAAATTGATTCTACGGCCTCTTCTCATAACCGCGTCATGATTGTTGAGACTATGGGGCGCTATACCGGTTGGATAGCTTTATATGGTGGTATTGGTGGTGGTGCGCAAATGATTTTATTACCAGAAATACCATATAGCACAGAAAAAATAGTCGAATATCTGAGACAAAGAAAAGTGACCGGCTTAAATGCAACAATTATTGTTATTGGTGAAGGCGCAATCGAAAAGGGTGGCTCAATATCTACAGATGGTATTAAGGCATCAGAGGTTAGATTTGCCGGAGCTTCAGATTATCTTATGAAAAGAATTGAACAAATCGCACCAGAAGAATTTGAAATGCGCAATGTCGTTTTAGGGCATCTACAAAGAGGAGGTGAAACAAGCCCACAAGATAAAATATTGTCTTTTAGATACGGCGTAGCCGCTATGCACGCCATTCACCGTCGTGAATTTGGTAACATGGTACGACTTAGTAAAGGTGAAATTTCTTCAGTACCAATCAAAGAAGCAGTTCAAGGCTTGAAGAAAGTCAAACCAGATTCTGAACTAGTAAAAGTAGCCAAAGACATTGGTATCTCATTTGGAGATTAAATCAACTTAGGCAAATATGATAAAGAGGATAGCAAGCTATCCTCTTTTAAAATTGTTATTTAACCAAGAATTACATCAAGCACAGGAAAGTCATCGTATGCTAAAAATGCCAGCATGGCTCCTCCACCCGTACAAATATGATTGTAATCGTCAACGCTTAGTTGATTAGTAACTGTAATAGAATCACCACCTCCAATAAGCTTGTATGCATCTTTATTTGCTACGATTGCTGAAATAACAGCATCTGTACCTGCAGCTGTTTTTCCCCACTCATAAATACCTAATGGACCATTCCAAAGAATTGTAGCAGCATTAGCAAGCTCAGCTCGATATAGCTCTTGAGTCTTGGGCCCAATATCAACACCCATTAAACCATCAGGAATATCTACAGAGTCAATAATTAAATACTGATCTTCTGTTGTCGGTTGTTTAAATTCAGTCACGGCAATATGATCAATTGGTAAAATTAGCTTAGTTTGATATTTTGCTAGCATTTCTTTTGCCAACTCTAGCTTGTCTTCTTCTCGTAAAGAGGTGCCAATGGTATGCCCCTGAGCTTTAAGAATGGTATAGGCTAACGCTCCTCCCACTAATACCTTATCTGCCAATTCTAAAAGAGCATTGAGGCTATCGAGTTTCTCACTGAGCTTTACACCGGCCAAAACTGCAATAAAAGGTCGCTCTGGGTTTGAAAAAGTCGCTAAAGCTTTTATCTCTTTATAGAACACCGGCCCTAAATATGCAGGCAACAATTTGGCAACATCGAATGTCGATGGCGATTCACGATAGTCAGCAAACGCATCGTTAATAAAGATATCCCCCAAAACTGCTAATTGCTTAGCAAAAGATTGTTTAACTTCAGCCTCTTTTGAATTTTCACCTTCAAAAAAACGAATATTTTCTACAAGAACGATTCTTTTATTTGGGACAAAATCTTCTGTATTATTATTAATCCATTCACTATCTAGCTCATCTGCAAAGATTATTGCCTCACCTAACTCTTTTTCAAGTGCATACTGCACAGGTTTTAAGCTTTGAGATAAATCTCTTCCATCTGGACGACCAAGATGTGCGATGATTACAACTCGAGCTGCTTTATGGGCCAACTCTTTAATTAATGGCAAAGACTCTTTGATTCTTGTAAAATCTTGAATCACTCCATCTTTCATAGATACATTTAAGCAAGTTCTTAACAATATCCTACCGGTCAAATCTGCATGAAGATAATGTTTAGCCTCTAATTTTTCAACAAAATTTTCTTTGCAATACATGGTTATTTGCTCATCACTATATTAAGTAAATCTACCAATCTACTTGAGTATCCCCATTCATTGTCATACCATGCAATTAATTTGAAGAATTTACTATTTAACTCAATACCTGCAGTGGCATCAAAAATACTAGATCTCTCGTCATGAATAAAGTCTGTTGAAACTACTGCTTCTTCAGTATAACCTAAGATACCTTTCATGTATGTTTCGCTTGCTTTTTTCATCAAAGAATTAATCTCAGCAAGGCTAGTTTCCTTTTCAGTTTTAATTGTTAAATCTACAATTGATACATCAGGTGTTGGAACTCTAAATGCCATACCAGTTAATTTGCCTTTTAATTCTGGTAATACTAAACCTACCGCTTTGGCGGCACCGGTAGAGGCAGGAATCAAATTCAGTGTAGCAGCCCTACCATCTCTGAAGGCCTTACGGGAAGGACCGTCATGTAATACTTGTGTAGCGGTAAAGCTATGAATTGTGGTCATTAATCCTTCGGCAACTCCTAAACCTTCTTTTAATAATACATGTACAACAGGTGCTAAACAATTAGTGGTACAACTAGCATTAGAAACCACCGCCTCACCGGCATAGCTGTCGTCGTTTACACCCATAACAATAGTTTTTACGGCATCATCAGCTGGAGCAGAAATTATTACCTTTTTGGCACCAGCCTCTAAGTGCCCATTGTATGCGCCATCCTTAGTAAAAAGGCCGGTACATTCAATGACTATATCAACTGCTAATTCTCTCCAAGGTAATTCTGCTGGGCCTACTTTTAAAGAAAGTGTTTTAAGACTGTGCTCGCCAACTTGAATGGTGTCATCTGATACAGCTTTGACATCCATTTTTAAATTACCATGAACACTATCGTGTTTTAAAAGATATGCTAGGTTATCTGCTGGAACAATATCATTAACTGCCATAACTTCGACCTGTCCATTAAGCATATCTTTTTCTAATAATGCTCTATAAAACATACGACCAATACGGCCAAACCCATTAATAGCTATTTTTACTGCCATGTGAGAATAAATAATAATTTAACTAATACGAGATTTAATTCTACATCATTTAGCAGGTATTTTAAATTGTGCTAAAACATTTTGTCGAGTAAAATTATATACAAGTCTATTTATCAAAACATACTTAGCATGACAAAAACAAATACAATATTGTTAGCTGTTGCAGGAATTCTTTTTGGAATAATTCTCGTGATTATTGCCTTTATTGTGGGTATCGGTGTTGGCGAAAATAACGCCAATAAGATGTTAGTTTCTAGCCGTAGTATCTACGAGAAGATTACTAGTAGTGCTTTACTCACTTCGAAGATAGCATATATAAACCAAAAAACAACCATTGAGGTGAATAATGAATCTGAATGGTCAAAGTTATTATGGGGACAAACCCTTACAGCAGAAGGACTAATTAAAATTTCTGTAGGAATAAATTTAGATAAAATCAAAGAAACAGATATTCAAGTAGATAATAATGCAAAAATTATCACTATTACTCTTCCACAAGCTGAAATACTAAACACAGAGCTGGAAGGCGACATTGTAACAACAAATCAACGCGGAATACTTAAGCTTTTGTTAGAAAATGATACTGATGCAGACTATAACCTCGCTTTACAGAAACTTAAAAGCGAGGCAGAAGCTGTGCTTAAAGAAGAAAACATTATCTTTAATGACGCTTTTACAAATAGCTCAGAAATTCTCAAAAGCTTCTATCAGGGAACAGGCTACACAATTGAAATTCAGCAGCGTTAATATTGACGCACATAACTTGACCAATTTGCTTTTAACCATGCTCTAGCTTCTTTATAAATTTTTAATAAGCCCCGTTTCTGCATTTCTTTGCGGATAATACCACCCTTATGCGGATGATTATACATTTGCTTTAATGGAGAATTGAAACCGTGTGCATAATGGCACATCTCGTGAGCAATGGTTGCTATAACAACATATTTAGGAATATTTTCATCTTTAAAGTAACTGGTGATATTTATCAGAGATACTTTTGCTACATCAGCGTCTTCTGCTTGTGCTAATAGCCTTTCTACCTTCTTTGTCTTTTTTTGTAACCATCCGATAGCCCCTAATTGCCTTTTGGCCTTTTTACCAAATTTAATAACAACATTGTTTAATCTGGGAACATCTTCAAAGTTATTTTCCCAAAGCTCATACATTTGCTCACTTAACCAAGCATCATCTCTCATAGTAGTAGTATTCAACAGTGTTAGCATACAATAGTATTATAAGTTTAAGCAAGTACATCAAAAAGGCGGCCACTAAAGGCCGCCATAATTAATGCTTACGAATTAATCTACGTTGATTGAAATCTTTTTTGGCTTAGCCTCTTCAACTTTTGGCATTTTAATTTCTAAAATACCATTTTTGAAGGCCGCCGCGACTTTATCTGTTTTAACATTTGAAGGCAACGAAATTGATCTTGCAAAAGACTCATTACGCATTTCTTTGTAATAGTATTTGCGTTTTTTATCAGTTTCTTCTTTTTCTGATTCTACTTTTCCAGTTACAGTCAACATTTTACCTTCAATGCTGACATCGATTTGCTCTGGTGTAAAACCAGCTGCCTTCATTTTAACCACTACATTTTCTTCGTCTTCATACATTTCCATCTCTCCTGTTGTCGCTGGTACCATGTCTTTCATAAAGTCATCCCAAGTGTTTCCGGCCCAAAATCTGCTGGGGTCGAATAATGCGATTCTTCTGTCATTCATAATTTTATATATAAAAAATAAATTAGCAGTCGTTGTGTATGTCTGCTAATAGTATATAAAATTTAGCTGATTTTTGTCAAGTGTTTTTTGCTATTGGCAATTAGGTAAGCACTATTGCAAGAAAAGTGAAAATAATTGCGATACCCATCGACTTGGCAATTATATCCCACGCCATACGTTTGTCTGCAGCAATAGCCTGTTGCTCTAGGATGGGTTTTGTTTTAAATTCTTTATCATCAAAATTAAAAACTGCACTTAAACCATAGGCTGCACAAAATTTTGTATAAGCCTGCAATAAACCTATTGCGCCCATCACAGCGGGAAAGAATATTAATATTTTAAAAATATCACTTACACCTAATGCTCCCATTATTAGCGTCAAGGCCAATGCGATTAATGTTCCTGCCAATCCAAAGCGACGACGGCGTTCAATCTCTGCGGTACCAATATTGCAAACACCTGGTTGGTAATCTGACATAGTCTTATTCATAGTTATTAATTAATATTTAATGATTTTTTACTGCCTGCCAATTGACCGCAAGCTCCGGCAATCTCTGCCCCCATGCTAGTTCTGATTGTCACCGAAATATTTAGCGTTTCTAACTCTTGTTTAAACGCATTAGTCTTATCAAGTTTACTTTTTACAAAACTACTTTCAGAAATTGGATTGAATGGTATTAAATTTACATGAGCCAATCTATTTTTAAGTAACTTAGCTAAAGCTTGAGCGTGCTCTAAAGAGTTGTTCACCCCTTCTATTAATAAATACTCATAAAATATTCTTGAATTTGTTGCGGCTACATACTCATCAATAGATTTAAATAATTCATTTAAAGGATTAGCTTTAGCTATAGGCATAATCTTTTCTCTTAGCTCTTGATTAGGAGCATGTAAACTGATAGCAAGCCTGCCTTTAAACCCAGCGGCAATTAGCTTTTCAAACTGTCGATAATATCCGGCAGTAGAAATTGCAATTTTTCTATCTGATATTCCCAGCTTTTCCGGATCAGTGAGAATTGATACAGCAAATAATACATTATCTAAGTTAAGCAAAGGCTCCCCCATACCCATAAAGACAACATTTGATACCCTCTGACCTTGAGCTAATAATTTACGTTGAAAATACATAACTTGCTCAATAATTTCATCAGCAGTTAAATTGCCTTGAAAACCAAGTTTTCCTGTCGCGCAAAATGTACAACCGACTGGGCAGCCTATCATACACGAAACACATACGGTATTTCTACCTGTATGATGTTGCATTAATACCGACTCAAGCACTTTGCCATCATCTTTTCTGGTGAACAATACTTTAGTAGTATTGCCATTGGTTGAATTAAACTCTTCAGCTTTTACAAAAACATTAAAATCAACTTCTGCTGCTAATTCTTGCCTTAATTCTTTTGACCATACAGTAATTTCGTTGGCATTAGTTATCCCTTTTTGATAATAGAATTGCCACAGTTGCTTGAGGCGAAAACTTGGCAAATTTCTTTTTGTAATAAATTTCTCGAACATCGTTGAAATAATGATAAAATGATTATATCTTAATTTTAATAAGTTAGATAATGTTCATACCAGCTTTTGATCCATTATATCTATTATTTATGATACCTCCCTTTCTTCTAGGGTTGGTTGCTACATTATTGTTGAATCTCTGGACCAAACAATACTTAACCGTTGACACAAAAATCGGCTTAACAGGACTTGAGATTATCTCAAAAATATCTAACAAAGAAAATTATAACCTCAAGGTAAATTTGATTCCTGAAGTATTAGGAGAAAGCTGGGATCCAATTAATCACACATTAAATATTTCTCAAGTAAATGCCCATGGTCGTTCTATTACCGGTTCAGCAATAATTGCTCATGAACTAGGGCATGTTGACCAACAAGCAAAGGGGAGTCTTTTATTTAAAATTAGAACTGCTATTGTTCCTATGGTAAACTTCGGCAGTAATCTAGGTTATTTTCTGTTAATTATTGGGTTAGTTTTACAGTTAAGTGAACTAGCTTGGGTAGGCCTAGCCTTCTTCGCTCTCACTACAGTCTTTACTCTAATTACCTTACCCATTGAGCTTGATGCTAGTAATCGTGCATTAAACTTACTTACTAGAAATCAAATTGTTTTTACAAATGAACTGGGTGGGGTTAAAAAAGTACTTACAGCAGCTGCCCTGACTTATGTCGCAGCCTTATTTCAATCACTAGGCCAACTGATGTATTTCATTTTTCGCATTCAAGGATTGAGTAGAAGAAGCGACTAATTTTTAACTGGTCCGTAAGCCGGATTCTGTATCTTCCCGCTCCGCGGGATTAAGATAGCAATTTCTCTAATGCCCAAAATTTGTTTGGTTGCTCTCTAACAGGGGTTACACAGCATCCCATCGTTACCGTCGGGACCGGTAGTCTCTTACACTACCTTTTCAATATCATCCCGATTTTTACTATCGAGACTACATCCTTTCTGTTGCCCTAATCCCTAAGCTTACGCCTAGCCATATTTATATGGTGTGTTTTTTCCTGCTTGTACAGGAGAGAGTCCGGACTTTCCTTCCCGATACCAAAGGTAACGGGATAGCTATCGTGGACCAGTAGTATATTATACTAAAACTTGAGCATTATTGGTATTTTCTAGACCGTAAGCTTTATTTTTAAGTAGTTCAATCATGTATGCTAGACCATCTGTGTTTCCATGTGGGAATTCATGGGGGATGTCTCCTTTTATTAATACGGTTTTTCCTACTGCCCTTTCTGGGTCATCGCTTGCTGCCACAATTTCTTTCAAATTAGTGGCTACTACTTCACCTGGGAAATAAATATCTTTACTACCAGCAACAACGGTCAATTTTGTATCGGGAGAATTTACAATCGTTTCATAATCAGGATTCATAGTAAATAATGCCTTCACACGTTCAAGAGGTACTGGATTTTTTAAAACACTTCCATTTCCAATTAATCGGTTTAAAGTATCAACCCCTCCGGGAAGTATAGCTGCTGCCCTAGTTACAAGCGATTTTGAAAGACTTTCAACATTTGTTGCAAAGAACCTTGCCAGCCATTTGCTTACATTCTTCACATCATCTGGATTACGCCTTTGTTGTGATTCCTGTTCTTGATCCCTCAATTCAGCCTGCTCTCCATTAAGCTTTCCTGCTCCAACTTCTAATGATTTTTGAAAACCTTCTACTAGTCTTGAATCAATTTCAAAAGTCTTTAGATTTAATCCTGCACTAATTTCTTTCAGTTGTGCTTCTGTTCCTTTGGGGATATCATAACTATGCCCATTAGTATCTTGCCAAGAAACGGTACCATAAGCACCAGCCCCAGCTTCTTTAGCTAATGATTCATTAGCTTGACCTTGATTCATAGCTTTTATATTATTAATCAATACTTCCCCCAAGTTAACATCTGCTACTTTTGCATTACCAGCTAAGCCCCCACCACAAATAGATAAATATTCTTTCATATTTAAAGTGTCTAACCCATCAATTGCAGGTCTTCCTTCAGCCTTAGCCTCTTGTATATGCTCAATTATTCTGGCAGTCAAAGAAGCCCCTTGAGTGCTTCCTTCAGAGTATCCCAACACTTTTAAATTAATTGTCTTACAGTCAGGATGCATTTTAAGATATTCGGTAATTTGTTTTTCTAATACTTGAAATGCGGCGGTTGAAGTCGTTTTGTGAACTTCTTCAAACGCTTTGCGATCTTGCCCTTCAGCCTTAAGCATTATCACTGCATCAGTTTCTGAAGTTAACAATCCCCCGGCTAGTCTACTCTCAAGTGGATGACTACCGTAATTTTGAGCTACCTCAAACATACCCGGAACAAACACAGCCATTGTTACATTTTCTTTAGCCTGCATTTTATTTGGGTCTCTCAATTCATCTGGAATCTCACACATAGTAGACAACACCCTGACATCTGCAGGCCCAGATTTCGATTCAACTTGTAATACTTCATCTGCAGGTGTTTTGTTAATAAATGTATCAGTAATATATGCTCTTCTTTTCCAATAATTAAGTATTGTTTCTGAAGCAGAAGCCGGCACCTCAGATGCAATCGAGGGATTTTCTACAGCCATAATGATAAGTTGTATTTATATAATTTGATTAAAAAGTAGCAGTTTTTGAAAATGTATATGTACTGCCTTCGAAAATTATGTTGACAGTTACTTTGTAACTACCTGCAACTAGGTATTTTTGCAGTCCGCTACGCTCATTATTTGATCTTGCTTCTTCAATAAAGCTATAAGACTCACCATTATCACCTTCAAATGTCCAATAGATTGTAAATTGATCACCTGTTTTACCCCATACTAAACCATCAACTGTAGGGACTGCTTTAAAACTAACATATGTATATTCGCCTTCTTTTAATAAAGAATTAGTTAGTAAGTCAGCAGTCATATGTTTTTTAGCTTCGATATTGAATACTTGGCCATCTCTAATTGATAATAGCCCAAAAATTAAACCTCCACCTAAGACTAATACAGTAAGGGTGGCATAGAGTGATCT
The DNA here is from genome assembly GCA_937889205.1 of uncultured bacterium. Taxonomy (GTDB): domain Bacteria; phylum Patescibacteriota; class Dojkabacteria; order B142; family OLB20; genus CALARN01. Next base: position 1,304 of record CALARN010000013.1, on the reverse strand, counting down.
ACCTAAAAATCCGTATTTTGGTTGCAAACTTTTTTTAAGTTTATTTTGTCTAATTATTAAAAAGATTACTGTTGCTATTAAGCCTAAAATGACTACTGCCGTAATGATGAGTACAACTGAATTTACTGAGAGTGTAACTTGTTGATCAAAAAGATTCATGAGTCGTCGTGTTAATTAATTTGATTATGATTGAAATAATAAATTTTTTCAATACCCAATCAATTTGTTGCCCCTTTGTTAACCCAAGTAGCAGCAGAATTGTCAGGCATTTGCATTACCGGTTTTGAACCCATACTCTCAATTTTCGCATCGCTAACTGATTTTTCCTCCATAGCCAATATTTCTCTCAAGTTCGTAGTTATCAAATTATGCTCATTTTCACTTGCTAGAATTTGAATTGCTACATGGTTATTGTCCGCAAAAAACAATCCTTCCCCTATACCTGCAGAAAGCAGAAAGTTCTTCTCTCCGTCAGATAAATAAAAGACTTTTTGTATCTGATCAACAGCGGCAGGATTTTGTTTTAGCAAAAGTTGAATTGATGAGTTATTAACCACAGCCTTACCATAATCAGAATTTAAGAAGTCATTGACATCTTGTGTAATTGTAGTTAAACCTAAACCATATTTTCTAGACCTTTTTGCAACTGAGTAAACAAATCTGGCGGCATCAGGATACTGCATCATCCACCAGGCCTCATCAATAATTAAAATTCTTTGTCTTTTATCTTTCTTAACCCTTGTCCAGATAAAATCAAGCATCATATACATAGCGATTGGTCTTAGCTCGTCGGATAAATCTCTAATACTAAACACCGTGAAAGTATTATTTATCTGCACATTCGATGATTGATCAAAAATTCCTGAGGCACTACCTCTAATATATCTTTCAAGTTTACTGGCTAATAAGTGGGCCTCTGATTCAGCCATAGCATTTAAAATTTTATACAGATCTTCCATTAAGGGTGCCGGTTTTCTCTGAGTTGCCGGATCAGGAGTAATGCCTTTCTCTTTATAGGTCAAAATCAAAGCACGGTCGAGTATGGCGCTTTCAACAGGAGATATCTTGCCACCAATCATAATCCTCACTAAACCTTGTAGAAAAAGTATCTTAAAACGTAATTCATCTTCGTCTTTTTCATAAATTCCAGAAAGTTCAAACGGATTTAGTTTAGCAGCACCGTCTTGCGCAAAAGATATGTATTCTCCACCAATTGCCGCAGTCAACTTCTCATATTCTTTTTCAGGATCAATGATGAGAATATTCGTACCCAACATTAATGAACGCATCGCTTCTAATTTTAC
>CALARN010000012.1 GCA_937889205.1 uncultured bacterium | reverse complement strand
ATGGTTGATCGAGCCAGAACACCTTTATATAGTATGTCGTATATTATTGGTAGAATACAAGCTGCAGAAGCAGGTTCAAAAGAGTATTTTGAAATATTAGCCTTAAAGTCTGCTGAAGATTTTAGAGTTGATGAGAAAATAGAGCGGATTATGAAGCCAAGGTTAATATTTAAAAATGTTTCGTTTTCATATGCAAATTCTGGAATAGTGCTCGAAAATATTAATATTGAAATAAATGATAATGAAATGGTGGCCTTGGTTGGCCCTAGTGGAGCTGGAAAATCTACCATCGTTAATCTGATATTAAAATTCTATGAAGCTAACAAAGGCAAAATTTTACTTAATGGTAAATCTTATCAAGAGTTAACGCATAATTATATTCGTAAGAACATAGCTCTAGTATTTCAAGAAAACGAGTTATTCTCTACGACAATTAAAGAAAATGTGGCCTACGGTTCTTATGATGCAAAAACAAAAATAAATGATGAAAAGGTGATTTTGGCATTAAAGAAGGCAAATGCCTTAGAGTTTGTAGAAAAACTTAAACACGGTATTGATACACAAGTCGGTGAAAGAGGAGTGAGGCTTTCGGGTGGACAAAGACAGAGGATTCAGATTGCTAGAGCAATTTATAAAGATGCAGCAATTTTAATTTTGGACGAAGCCACATCATCTCTTGATGCAAAATCTGAGATAGAAGTGAGCCATGCATTTGAGAATTTAGTGAAAGAACGCATGGTAATTGTTATTGCTCATCGTTTCTCAACAATTCAAAATGCAACTAAAATAATTGTTCTAAACAATAAAAAAATTGAGGCTCTCGGAACTCCTCAAGAACTTGCTGCAAAAGAAGGAATTTATGCTGATTTATTACGCTATCAGATTGAAGGAAATGAGAAACTTCTTAAGAAATTTGAAATCTATTGAAGCTGATATGCTATCATTTATCTGTAATTATTAGTCATTATTAGATGCTTAAGCTTACAAATACTCTAAGTAAGGAAAAAGAAAATTTCTCAAGTCTTGAGGAAGGTTTAGTAAAAATATATCACTGCGGACCTACTGTATATTGGAATCAACACATTGGTAATATGCGTGGCATGTTGATGGGCGATATTATTCGTCGTAGCTTAATGTTCTTGGGTTATAAAGTACTTTATGTGTCAAATTATACCGATTTCGGTCATCTAACTTCTGATGCAGATAGTGGAGAGGACAAGATGGAAAAAGCCGCAAAAAGAGAACAGCTTGACCCCAAAACAATTGCAGATAAATATATTGCCCAATTTGAAAAAGATATTGCTGCGTTGAATATTCTACAGCCAACAGTAAGAGCTCGCGCTACTGATTATGTGCAAGAAATGATTTTACTTGTAGAAGAGTTATTAGTCAAGGATTACGCATATGCGACGCCAAAGGCGATATATTTTGAGGTAGCAAAATTTGCAAAATACAATGAATTGAACAAGCAAAAGCTTGATGAAAATATGAGTGGGGCCGGTTTTGGCGATGTAACTGATCCGGCAAAAAAACATCCTGCTGACTTTGCACTTTGGTTTTTTAAAACTGGTGCTCATAAAAATGCATTACAGTATTGGCCTTCCCCTTTTATATCTTCTGAAGTAGAAAATGGGAACGGTTTTCCCGGTTGGCATATTGAGTGTTCAGCAATGATTAGAAAAGAACTTGGCAAAACAATAGATATTCACATTGGTGGCATCGAACATGTCGCAGTGCACCATACAAATGAAATTGCACAAAGTGAAGCTGCAAATGACGCACCTTTTGTAAAGTATTGGCTGCATAATGAGCATTTAAATATGAATGGTAAGAAAATATCAAAATCGGATGGCAATTTTGTGTTATTAGATGATTTAATTGCTAAAGGATACCACCCAATGCATTTACGATATTTCTTTTTACAGGCACATTATCGCAGCAAACAAAACTTTACCTATGAAGCTTTAGATGCAGCTAAAACTGCTTACGAGAAACTAGCAAATATTGTTAGGCAATGGCAAGGTTCAAATATTGAAGATGCAAATGCTTCTGTTGATTTTGTAGCTAAATTTAAGGAAGCACTTGCTGACGATTTTAACATGCCTAAAGCCTTAGCTGTTGTTTGGGAACTTACAAAAAGCAAAGAGTTAAATACAACAAAGCTTAGTACTATTAAGTTATTTGACGAGGTGTTAGGTTTGAATTTAATAAAGGCTGAAGTTAAAGCGACAAAATTAGAACCTGCGATAATTGAATTATTAAAGTCACGAGAGCGCGCAAGAGCAGAGAAAAATTGGAAAGAGGCTGATAAAATTCGCGCAAAATTATTAGAAAAATATGACTATCAGGTTACAGATAAGAATTAGATAATTAAACTATAGGTATTACTTATATTTATTTTGTGTTATCATTTAATATCAGTTAACATTTTACTGTCTTTGTTCAGTTATTTGAATAAAGCCTAAATCAAGCTCTAAGAGATTGAAAGTTCTGAAATATAGATTGCACAAACAATTTAAAAACAAATATAAACGCATTGTTTTACTTATAGTGTTATCTATATTGATTACGCTTCAGTTTAGTACTTTCTTATATAGTTCCAATAAACAAACACATGCAGAACCCATACCAGAAATTGGTAATGTGGGGTTAGATTTAACTATTGACCACTCGCAACTTGTGGTTGAACCAAATAGTGAAGCAATTACTGAAGCAATGCTTCTCAAGCCACAACTTGAAGAGCAAGAAAGAAAAGATGAGATACGTGCCAAGCAAATTGCTGGTTTAGTTGTTTATCTAAAAAAACAAAAATCACCTGTAGCTACTGAGGCGTATGCTGCACAAATTGTTGATTTATCTCAAGCTAATGGTGCCGATTATCGTGTGATTGTTGCTATAATGGGTGCTGAATCCGGTTTTTGTAAGGCACCTTATAAAATTGCAGGTGCAAATTCGCACAATTGTTTTGGTTATCTTAATGGTGTAACTTATGGTAGTTTTACCGAAGCCTTCAATGCATTAATTCCAAAAATTTCAAAGCAATATGCTGTAAGGTATGGTTGGGATTTTGAAGCTTTAGCTAAAGCCTATGGTCAACAAGGATGGGAAAAAACATCTGCTTTTATGTATCGTATTGCTAGTTCCCTTTAGTCTTTTCAGCCTAAATAATAATATGCTTGAGTTAGCTCTTGTGTATCTGTTATATTTAATAAAATTTCCAATAATTACTTAGTCCAAATTATTTTATTTTGCTTATTAGCTGATACTGTGCCCAAAAACTTTGTACATTTACACCTTCACAGTGAATACTCACTGCTTGATGGCGTGCAAAAGATTCAACCGATATTGCAAAAAGCAAAAGATTTTGGAATGACTGCAATAGCATTGACAGATCATGGCGTCATGTATGGAGCTTACGAGTTTTGGTTTAACGCTAAAATGATGGGGATTAAGCCAATTATTGGCTGCGAGGTGTATGTTGCTGCAAGAACTAGATTTGACAAAGAATCCGGGATTGATAATAAAAGAACGCATTTAACACTGCTCGCTCAAACACAAGAGGGGTACCACAACCTTATGAAACTTGTTTCGATAGCTAATACTGAAGGGTTTTACTATAAACCCAGAGTAGATAAAGAGCTATTAGAAAAATATGGCAAGGGTATTATTGCCTTGACCGGCTGTTTAGCCAGTAGGTTTAACAGGTTGCTAATGCAAAATAAAGATGAAGAGGCTAAAGAGTGGCTGAAATTTCTTAATGGATGTTTTAATGAGGTGTATGTAG
>CALARN010000011.1 GCA_937889205.1 uncultured bacterium | reverse complement strand
CAGGAAGATGAAGAATTAGAAAGAATGCTAGCAGCAGAGGAATCTATTGCAGATTCCATCGATGAAGGTGAAAAAGCACCTATTGCACCGGAAAATATTCAGCAGCCTTCCGTTACCGATGAATCTGTTCCGCCAGTTTCTGAAATAAATGAAGATAGTGACGAAGATGAAGATGATTTTGAAGAGGAAGACGAGGTAAAGTAAGACATAGGGGCGGGGATATCCCCGCCCTTTTTATTTATACACTATTAATTTATTGTTGGAATAAATCTACCATGAGAGGGTAAAATGATCCATAGTAATAGCTATTTAAATAGTGTGGCCGCTTTAGAAGTAGGTAGACGTCGCACTGAAATGAGTATTATTCGTAATGCGTTCAATGCAATTGAGTTGATGGGTATTTCCAATTTCACGATGGATACACCTATTCATACTATTTCAGGTTATTCAAAATCTGCATTGGTTGCTAAATTGAATAACAATACGACGTACAATCTCGCCACTACTCAAATTCCTGATACCGTTACTGCTAGAGATATTGTCAACATTTTAAAGCAGTGCCAAATCGAATTAGAAGTAGATAACGCTCTCGTACTTGCTTATGAAGTTGTTATTACTATCAAAGAAGTTGTAGGGGATGAATCGGAAACGACTAAAGACGTAGACGACACTCAAACAGTTGCCGATCTTATTGGAGAAGCTGAATTTACTGCTTTGGATATCGAAGAAGCTCTTGAATTAACTTATGACGTTCAATTCGACGTTGATGAAATTGCTGATACCACTACGGTAGCTGAAATTGTAGATATGATTAACGCTAGAAAAACAGCGTGAAAATTAAAAAGGGGGTTACTGGTTGTCAGTAACCCCTTTATTTTTAGGTGTGTGTCATGAGATACTATATAATTTTGTTAGTAGCTATTTTATATTTTGGAGCGATTATCAGCTATGTTTCTGTATTAACATATAATTATGCTATAATTATAAACTTACCTACGATCATTTTGTCGAAAGTTGATCGCTTATATTTTGATTCTGAACGTTTTTATGCCGATTGACTTTTGCGTAAATCCTAGCTATATTTGTGCATCCACAAAGGGTGTCATCATGGCTATCAGTAAAAAGAAAATAAATAAGGCTAAGAATAGTAAGCTCTATATCAAAGAGCAGCGTGAACAAATGTTAGCTAAATGCGGCTACACTGCTTTGAAACAAAAGCATGGTAAATCAAAAGGTGTAGAGTTTCCTGATTATAAAGTAGAAAGCAGATATCAGCTATCTAATAATGTGCCGTCAAATGGCACAAAAATAAAAAGCGGGGCACACCATCCTGATGCTAAACAATTTCCAGTTTATGAAGGTCATAAATCAAATCCTGTTTTACTTACTAGCTTTGATGGCACACAATATGCTGGCGGAAAGAAACCAACATGATAAAGACTATCCATTAAAATAAGTAAGTGGGGAACCTATGCAGAATGACGCATAGCTCATACCTACATTATACTTACCCTGTAGTCGATTGGATAATTAAACGTGGCGAAAAAATCTAAATTCGACTCCAATTTCAAGAAGAAAAAGAACGATTTCTATCGTACTGTAGATGATAATGCGTTTTATGCTTTAGATAATATTTTACCTATAGGTACTAAATTCGCAGAACCATGTGCAGGGTATGGGGATCTAATAAAAGGTTTTGAGAATTTAGGGCATTACTGTACTTATGCTTCCGATCTAGTAATTAGAAGGAAGACGCCTGATTACATTAATTATCTTGATGCTTTTGATTTGAAACCAAAGCATGTAAGAAAGTGTGATTTTATTATCACCAACCCTCCCTTTACTAGATCGGTTCTTCACGAACTTATCCGACATTTTGTCACTTTGAAGCCAACATGGCTATTATTTGAGTCTGATTGGGCGCATACTAAACAATCTATTGATCTTATGAATGATTATGGTCAAGCTATAGTGTCAGTTGGTAGATTGAAATGGTTTAAGAACACTAAAAGTAAAAGCTTAAAAGACTTTTCATGGTATCTTTTTACGGAAAAGAAGCGTAACCCAATAAAATTTATTCCACCAGCGAGATTTTAATGAAACACCATATCTTTGAAATCATAAACGGTAAATTGGCGTTATCAGAAAAGAGAGTAAACGAATCTGAAATAGCAAAAATATTCTTAGAGAAGTATCTCAATTTGTTCACACTAGACATGAATACTTCTTATTATTACTATAACCCCAAATAAAATGGGCGAAAGGCGGCGGATTAGATGTTGGCGTATATAATGCTTATTGTAGCTAGCGAAGCTATTAATAAGCCAAAAGAAGCCGCTGCGAGGAGCGGTGAGATTATATTAAACTTTCAGCTTTATGAAAACGGTCCTAGATGTAAAATGAAGGTACTGAAAGGTAAAACAGTAAGTTTAGATTGTGGTACATTAG
>CALARN010000010.1 GCA_937889205.1 uncultured bacterium | reverse complement strand
TCAATGGTTTTCGATGCAGACGAACTAGGTAAAATTAAAGAACGCCCCAACACTCCTCCAGGCTGTTGGTTTAAACTCAATAATCAGAGTATGCAATTACTCGATTTTAGTCAAGCGTATCAACCCTTAGAAGTGTTTGTATATGATGGCAGCGTGTCCCCCTCTGTGAATCTTCGTAAATATCTTGCAGCAGTAAATGATCCGCAATTCAATAATTTAGAACCTGAATTAAAAGAAGAATTTACCGAGACATTAAAAAAACAGTTATTGACTGAATTACCCTGCGTTGGAACATGCCTAGATGGATTGGGTTTACAAACAACAAGATGCCCTTTGTATGGAATTAATTGCAACCCTATTATCGGATTTATCCCCGAATCAATTTTCCCACTAATTATTCCAGTGCAGAAAACAATTCTCTCAAGCTTATTCAATAACCGAAGTAATTATTCAGGATCAATTGTCAATTAAGAAGACGTTTTATGTTAAGATAGTTGTATCTAAATCTTAAGCGTTTTTACTATGCATGAAGTTATTATTATTGGTTCTGGCCCTGCCGGTCTAACCGCAGCAATTTATTCTGCTAGAGCAGGTTTAAAGCCAATTCTGTTCGCCGGTTTAGAATATGGTGGACAATTAATGACTACTACTTTAGTAGAAAACTATCCTGGATTTCCTGAAGGGGTGCAAGGCCCTGAACTAATGCAAAATATGCTCAAACAGGCCGAAGTACTTGGTACAAAAATTATTTACCAGCTAGTAGATAAAGTAGATTTTAGTAATAATAATAAAATCGTTTGGAGTAATGGAGTTGAATATCAAGCAAAATCGATAATCATTGCTACGGGTGCAACCGCCAAAAAGCTAAACATAGAGAGTGAAAAAAAATACTGTGGAAAAGGAGTATCTAGCTGCGCAACTTGTGATGGAGCTTTTTATCGAGAAAAAATTGTTGCAGTTGTGGGTGGAGGAGACTCTGCAGTTGAAGAAGCTACCTTTTTAACTAGATTTGCAAAAAAGGTATATATCATTCACAGAAGAGACGCATTAAGAGCCTCAAAGGCAATGCAAGAGCGTGCTTTAAAGCATGAAAAAATTGAAATTCTATGGAACAAAGAGGTATTAGAAATTCTTGGTGATGGCAATGTGGTTACAGGCGTCAAACTAATAGACAATATAGAAAATAATGAAGTAGAATACGCCATCAACGGCTTTTTTTTAGGCATTGGCCACTTACCCAATACCGCTATTTTCAAAGACAGCCTAGAACTTGATGATGAGGGATTTATTAAAGTTAGTGGTGATACTTTGACTAATATTGACGGTGTGTTTGTTGCCGGCGACGTCAAAGACCACAAATACAGACAAGCAATTACAGCAGCAGGTATGGGATGCATGGCTGCCTTAGATTGTGAAAAATGGTTGGCAGCTCAAGCGTAAAGCCCTGGACTTTTTAAATAGGTTTTAATCATTTTTGCTACACTGGTGAAAGCAATGTTCTCCCAAGGAATATCTTTGGCTGCAAAGAATTTTGCAGATTTCGCATCATCCCCAGCTTTAATATTTTGACCAACAGGCATATATGCATGATAAGAGATGTTCAGTAAGTGTTCGTTAATACCTTTATAAGGATATCTCATAAAATTCGAGGAAATATAATGCAGGTCTAGAGGTGAGAAATCTAAGTTAACCTCTTCTTTTGCTTCTCTAATCACTGAAGTTTCAATGTTTTCTTCGATATCGATAAACCCACCTGGTAAATCCCAAAAGCCTGCACGAGGCTCATTCCTTCTTTCAACCAATAGTATTTCTTTCGCCTTATTTGTAATAATTAAACTATTACAGGGCACGGGGGATATATATTGTATATATCCACAAGACAAGCACTTAAACCTAACTTTTTTCTCAAGCACCAAATTTTCTTTACAATTTGGACAATACTTAATTAGCTCTTGTGGCTCCATAATATCTACGAAATCAATAGCCGATACTAACACAATGACTTTGCTTTTTAAAGCATAATCGCTTTACTGTTTGGCAACAAAATCCCAATTAACTACTTGCCACCAATTTGCAATGTAATCTGACCTTTTATTCTGATGCTTCAAGTAGTAACTATGCTCCCACAAGTCAATTGTTAGAAGTATTTTAACATTTGCAGTTGAAATTGGATTATCTTGATTAGCAGAAGCTTGAATTTCTAAATCACCACTTTGATTTCTTACTAACCATACCCAACCACTACCAAACAAAGCTAAAGCCTGATTAGTAAATTGCTCTTTAAAAGACTCTATTGAACCAAAGTTTTTTTCTAATTCTTGCTTTAAAGACTCAGGCATAGTCACCCCAGTTTTCAACATCTGCCAAAACAAACTATGATTGTAATACCCACCACCATGATTCTTAACAGCTTGACGAATATCTTCAGGGATGACAGAAAGGTCTTGCAATATGACCTCAATAGAATTTTCTGGTAACTCAGGATGAGTCGCTAAAGCTGCATTCAATTTGTCTGTGTAAGTTTGATGATGTTTATCATGATGCAACATCATAGTTTGCTCATCAATAAAAGGTTCTAATGAATTATATGCATAAGGTAAGGGTGCTAAGATAAATGGCTTCATAATGATTAAAGTTTAACAAGTTAACAGAATGTTAACGCAGAAGTAAATTTTTAGTTACAAAGATTCTTACTTGCCAATTTTTGATTTTGAGGTAATAATTAAGCAATATTTTCCAAAGAACTTATGTCAACAATTTTAGAGCTTAAAAGAGAACTGCGCCTCAAAAATTTAACGGGGTTAGCGATAGATATTGATGAAACACTTTCTTTTACCCTCAAATACTGGTTTACCGAAATGTTAAAAAAGTTCGGCAATCCAGAGAAACTTACCACTGAAGAACTGATTAAGAAGTATCGGTACGCTCAAAACGTTCCCTATTGGCAAACCGAAGCCGCACAAAAATGGATTATCGAACAGGTGTATAGCAATGAGGTACAAACCAAACTCGAAATAATTGGAGAAGCAGATAAGTATGTTCCGATTGCACATAAAATTAAACCAATAGTGGTATATCTTACTGTTAGACCTGAAGAAGTTAATCAAGGAACTGAAGCCTGGTTATTAAAACACAAATTTCCTAAAGCTCTGATTATTGCTCGACCACCTCATATACACCAAAAAGATGGGCATAAATGGAAGGCAGAAGTACTAAGCGAGCTATTCCCCGAAGTCTGCGGCCTCATAGACGATAACGATCAAATACTGCAATACTTGCCTGCACAATATCAGGGGGAGCTCTTCTTTTATTCTAGAGAAATATGCCAAGAAACCAATTTAAAAGCACATTGTTGTCACACTTGGCCAGATGTAATCACCAAACTTAAAGATATTTATTAATTATTAAATATGGCAAGAAAAGGTAAACTAATAATCTTTGAAGGCCTAGACGGCTCTGGTAAAGGGACACAATTAAGACTAATGCAAGAATATCTTGAAAACGAAAACAATAGTATTGAGATTTCCCAGTTAAAAATGTTTCAGGAATACCAACAAGAGGTATTTCGTAAGAACTTTCAATTTGAACTGTTTACCGATTATTTAACCAAAGAAAAAATGCCCTTTGCTACTTATGACTTTCCCAGATATTATGATAATTTTTGGGGAGGCATGGTCGGCAGAATGCTTACAGGAGAGTTCGGCGAAAAGCTAGACCCTTATCCAAGATCAATATTTTACCTACTAGATCAAGCTGATGCCTGTAAACAAATTCGTAAAGACTTGCAACAGGGCAAAATAGTAATATGTAATAGATATATAACCTCAAGTTATATATTCCAAACAGGAATGATAAAAACTAGAGAAGCCAAAGACGCATTCATCAACTGGCTTGAAGAAGCTGGCTATAAGCAATTAGGGATGATTAAACCTGATATCGTATTAGCTTTGTATGTTGAACCTGCCGTTGCTCAAGAACTGATTCTTAAGAAAAACAACAGAGATTACCTAAAGCAAGAAACAAAAGATATTAATGAAAAGAATCTAAAAATTCAAAATAACGCTGCTAAAGAAATGTTGTATTTTTGTAACAAGTATAAAAACTGGCATTTAATTGATTGCATGAAAAGCAAAACTGAAATAAAATCACAAGATGCAATCGCACTTGAGATTCGTAATCTTATCAATAAATATATTTAATAATGAATTTGTGGCAGCAATTAGCAGAACAACCCCAGAAAGCAATCGGGCTTTCACCTATGGACGGGCAAACCGACGCGCCTTTTCGTTATATTATTGCTAAACACTGCAAACCTGACTTAATCTTTACTGAATTTGTTAATGTCGATAGTATTTACCATAGCCGAGACGAGTTGTTAACGCCCTTGCTTTACAATGAATTTGAGCGACCAATTATCGCTCAGATATTTGGAATTGAACCTAAACTCTTTTATTTAGCAGCCCAAATCGTAGCAGAACTAGGATTTGACGGAATAGATATCAATATGGGTTGCCCCTCAAAAAATGTATCTAGTAGAGGCGCCGGAGCCGGTCTTATAAAAACCCCTACCCTAGCTTTAGAGATCATAGCCGCTTGCAAGCAAGGTGTGGCAGATTGGGCAAAAAACGGCCTAAGCCCCGATCAATCAGTGCGAGCGCTTCGCAAACTTGAAAGTACTAAGACCAGGTTAAAGCAACTTGGTACCAATTTTGAAATTAATCATCATAAAGAGATTCCAGTATCAGTAAAAACTAGAATCGGCTATAGCACAAATCAGGTTGACGCTTGGATCCCTACTCTTTTAAAAGCAAATCCCGCAAACATTTCATTACATGGCAGGACTTTTAAACAACTATATTCTGGTCACGCAGACTGGGATGCTATTGCCAATGCGGCAGAATTAATTAGACAACACAATAATAAACTTAGTCCCGACAAAAAAATTACAATTTGGGGGAATGGAGATATTAAAGACTACGAACAAGCTCAAGAATATGCCAGAAAATATCAGCTTGATGGGGTCTTGATTGGTCGAGCGGTGTTAGGTGACCCTTGGGTGATGTTGCCAAAAACAGAACGCCCTCAGAGTTTAGCAGAGAAAATTCCAGTAATACTAGCACACTCAAAAATATTTGCCGAAATGTCTCCTAATTGCTATTATGCCATGCGTAAACATCTTGCCTGGTATTTCAAAGGTTTTAACGGGGCCTCTGACCTGAGAGCGCAACTTGTAAGAACTAATAACCATGAAGAGGCAGAAAAGATAATTTTTTCGTGCCAAAACTTGACAAGATAATTTATACTGAATATGCTTTTTTTTAAGAGATTATTTTAAATTATTATTAATCCATTGCCCATGAGCGCATATGATGAAGATGAAGATGATGTAATGCCAGATACCGATGAACTAAATGATATCGGTGAGGGCTTTACTATTGCAGATAATCCCGATGATCCCGAAGTTGACTTAGAGGCATCTGATTTAGCTGATTTTACATTTACAGATGACGACGACTTGGGTGATGAAGAGAGTGAAGACTTTTAACTCAAATTATCGAGATTAATTTCATTAATCCATTTAAAAAAGCCCTATTTATTGATATACTTAAGCGCTATCAAGCTGTAAATTATTTAATGACTTTTTTTAATGGAGAAACAATACACATTTACTAAAGAAGAAAATAAGGACAAAGAAATTGTACTTACAGTTAAAGTATCTTCGGAGAGGTTTTTAGCTACCAAAACCAAAATCTACAATAAATTAAAAGATACTGTAAAGTTACCTGGCTTTAGACCCGGAAAAGCTCCTCAAGCTTTAATTGAGGCACATATCTCAGAAACAGTTTATAATGAGACTATTAACAAAGTTATTCCAGAAGTTACCGGGGACTTGTTAGACTCTGAAAAACTGAGCCCTATGAATCAGATTAACTACGAGTTTGTTAAAATGTCAGACGCTGAAGGTTTAGAATTTAAGGCCACTTTTATAAATTATCCCGAGATTAAGCTAGGCGATTTTGGCAAAATCAAAGTTAAAAAAGAGGAAAAGGAAATTAGCGCCAAAGATGTTACTGATGAAGTTAAGAAAATAATGGGCTATTACAAGCAAATGCAGCAAAAAAATGAGAAGCAGGACGAAAAGACAGCTGACAAAGTAACTCCAGAGACTAAAGATGTCGAGATTACCGATGCAAGAGTTAAAGCTTTAGGAATTGGCTTTGACACAGTAGCAGCACTTGAAGAGCAAGTAAAAAAAGAATTGGTAACTATGTCAGCTAGAGATTTAGAAGCTAAATGGTTACAAGCTATTCTTGACGAGGCCATCAAGCAATCTAAGATTACGGTACCTCAAAAGCTAGTAACACAAAGCACAGCCAAAAGAGAAGCTGATTATCTTAAGAAGCTAGAAGAGCTAAAACTCAAACCAGAAGAGTTTTTGAAGATGCAGAACACAACAATAGAAAAACTAAGAAGCGAGTGGGAAGTCGAGTCTAAAAAGAAATTCGCTGAAGAATTGCTATTGCTTGAAATTATTAAGACGGAAAAGCTAACTGTAACCGAAAGCGAGATTAATTCTGAGCTCACCAAAATTACTGACGAAAAGTTAAAGAAGGAGTTAGATAGCCCTGAAGGCAAACGCTACATTGTAACAGTATTACTGCAGCAAAAAGCAATCGAATGGTTGCGTAATCAAGTACAGAAATAGTAAATTATAGTCCCGCATTGCGGGACTAATATTGTGAGAATTTGCCACCTTGATCATCTCAAAAATTGAGTTTAAAAACTTTCGAAATTTGAACCTGACTTTTGAGCCAGCCACCGGGTTTAACCTAATTTTAGGCGAAAACGGTTCAGGTAAAAGCAATCTCTTAGATGCGATTTATCACCTCTCTCTTGGTAAAACATTTAAACCCTACGCCCTTACGCAGAACATTAATTACAAAACTGCCGCTGACTTTGCCTTAATTAACTCAGCAATCAGCAACGATGAGCAGCTAAAAGAATTAAAAATTATCTTTGCCTTGCAAAATGAATCAGAAAGGCGCAGACTCGAAGTAGATGCTAAGCCCACAACTAAAGCTAAATTCACACAACACTTATTAGTGATCCTATTTGCTCCTCACAATATCAACTTAATCATAGGAACACCTGACATACGTAGAGCGGAACTTGATGATTTTGCCTCTCTTTGTGATTACAAATATGCCGTTTACATTCAAGAATACCTGCAAGTAGTAAAAAATCGTAATAGACTACTTAAAAATATTGCTGCAGGCGAAGCTCAGGTAAAACAATTAGACTATTGGAACGAAAGACTTATAGGGCTTGGTAGCTATGTAATTACCAAAAGGTTATTAATACTAGAGGAATTAATTCCTGAGGTAATTCGCCTTGCAAATACATATTTTGGTGATGAATTTAATGACGTTAGTATCCATTATCTTTCAAGATTTACTCAAGCTGAATACAAAAAGGGTTTGTCATTTGCAACTTTGCAAACAACGATAGCGAACTACTTTGAGCAATTATTAATAACCGGAATAGATAAAGAAATCAACTCTAAACAGACTTTATACGGTCCCCACAAAGATGATTTTGAATTTATGCTTGAGGGTAAAGATATGAAGCTATTTGCTTCAAGAGGGCAGCAAAGAATAGTGTCATTTTTATTTAAACTTGCTTCTTGGACATACTTAGCAAAACTCAAAAACTCCAAACCAATAATTTTGCTAGACGATGTAATGTCAGAGCTTGATAGCAAGAATCGCGTTTTACTTGAAGAAATTATCCAAAGCCTAAAGACCCAAACATTCATCACTACTACACATGCTACTGATTACAGCGAGAAATTTAGTAAACAATTCAGGGTACTAAAACTATCTTAAAGATTTTTCAGAAGCCACTAAACTTTTAACAACTGCTTTAGTTGTTGTTGTGTCGTCTTTTTGTTCAAGGCATTGTAAATGTCGATGGCATCATTTTTGCTAACAGCATCTTTACCAGCAAAGGCTTGTACCTCACCATCAGACACTAAATCTAAATTGAGTGGAGTTCTTTGTGTGCCTACCATGCCATTACCAGGGTTTAATACATTTAAGACATATGTATTGTTACAATTTTGACAACGCAAATGCATTACAAAACCACCGGGTGTAGATTTAATTATTTTAAAATCTGATTCGGTGTATTTGGAACCGCAATTATCACAATGCTTAGGAGCAATTGTTAAAAAATGCTTGATAAATTTTTGTCTATCATTATTATCTTCCATATCTTAAGTATATTTCTCTTATTTATTTTTTGCAACGATTTTTCTTGTACATTCTTTTAACGCCTCTAGACCTAAACCAGCACACTTTAATCTACTAATTGTAAATTCTAAACCAATAGACTCTAAAAACGTATCTAGATCTAACTTTTCGGCATCAACTAGACTCATTCCCGAAGCTATCTCAGTTAACATCGAGGCACACGCTATGGCAACTGCGCACCCCTCACCTTGAAAACTAATATCAGTCAATTTGCCTTGTTTCTCTTTGACGAATATAGTTATAGTATCACCACAAGAGAGATTTGCCAACGTTACTTCAGCATCTGCAACCACCATTGGGCCGAAGTTTCTGGGACTATTATAATGATCTAATAATTTCTCGCGATAAATACTCATTGCTACAATATTTTAGCTGCTAATTTTAACATATTTTCGCAATTTGCCAATTAATCAACGACCTCAAATAGCTTCACTCCGCCATTGTCATCAATAAATGTTTGTAACAATTTAAAGTGCTTAAGCTCTGCTAGCGGTAACGGCGACATTTCAGGCTTAATACTGTAGTATGCTTTAGGATTGGTTGCTAACGCTTCTTCGTAACTGGTGAACTCACTCAGCACTTTGTCATCATTTATGGTTAGCACTGATTCAGGTGTATAGGCTAACCCGTCAAATGTGTAAAGCCTAGTAGCCATTCTCTGATAATATGTTGGATTAATAAAAATATATTTATCGCCCCGAATTGTTCCTGAAACCATACCATATTCAGTTTGCCTATTCAATTGAGATAAATAATAGAAATATTTATTTAAATTCATGTCTTTAACCAGGATATACTTGATTCCCAAATTCTTAGCATATTGATAAGCTTCATTTTCATCTGTGAGCATAAAGAACTCTACCGGAAGATTGTAGTTACAGAAGTTTGGATGTGCCAGTAATGGCTTGTTAGCAATATAGCTATAAAGATAGCCTAACTGCCAGTCATTTAAGACACCATACCCTGCTTTTACGTCAGTTTCATATTTGCCGGCTAAGGCTACTCCGGTATCAGGAAGATTTTCTTTCATCCACGCCGCCATCTTATAGTCAGAGCTAGTAAATGCAAGGCTACTGATGTTGCTTTGTAAATCTGACCACCAAGCTGAGGCGTAAACAATTACAAATATGATCACAGCGGTCAAAATGAGTTTAGCAAATCTCTTAGTTTCAGTTACCAGAAAGGCAGCGCCAATTGCAGAGAAAAGCACAAAATAGTATTCAGTACGAATACGCATTAATGAAAGAATGGCTAAGACTATCCCGGTAAAAACTAAGGCATAGTTTTTTGACTTTATTAATGCCCAAAAACCAAGTATGGAAAAGGCGAAAACAATAATCTGCATAGTTACAGCATTAGGTGGTAAAATGCTGATGTTGTTGTATATCACAAACATTGGTTGAGCTTCAGACACAACAGGCCCTCCGTTGGTTAAATTGAGATAGCCATTCAAAATAATTACTAATTCATCTCTTAGTTGTGGGAAGACAAAATTGACAATAGCAGTACCTATTACAAAGAAAAGCACTAAAAATACCACTCTCAGTTTTATTTGAGCAAATCTACGATTGATAAAATTTCCAAAGAAAAAGGCAATAATTGCCGCAACGGTTATCCCTACAATTTGAATATTTTGAAAAATTAATCCATGAATTAATGCCAAACTAAAAGCAATTAAGTTAATCTTTGTGAAACTTTTCGAAATTTTTTTGTCAAAAACATATTTTAATAATATGCCACCAGTAAGTATAGCCATCATCATTGAGGCTTGGCTCCATGAGTAATTAAAGAAAAAGAAACTAACACCTGAAACAATTGCCCATTTGTAGTTGCTACGTTTCCACGCTTTAATAAGAGCAAATAGTCCTAAAGTAAAAAGCACTACTTCAAGCACATGACGATCTCCAAAGCCAAAATATGAACGAGAAATAAATTGGATACCTGTCAGCCCGGCAACCGCCAAGCCCGTAAGTACTGCCCAGTCATTTTCTGGCAACAATTCTTTAAGCAAAAAATAGACTATAACTAGAAATGCCAATGCTAATAAAGGAGACAATACCGCAGTGGCCAGTTCTAAAGGAATTACGCTCCCGACCCCAGCCAATAGGACTGAGTAAAAAGATGCCCCTTGATCATATTGCAAGCCATCTTGATAGCAAAGCAAAGGATCAGTTTTCGGTAAGCCACCATTTTGAATGTTTTGAGCTTGCCTTACAAAATAATATGCATCGGCACCTTTTAGCTGTACGGTATTATCAGTAAGAACATTGCCCAAAGGTAGCATTCTTAATCCTATACTTAATAAAAATATTGCGATAGTCGCAATTATCATTACCATTTTAGAAAGACGAAAGTTTTCTAAAACAGGCTTATCTTTAATTTTTGCCATGTGATTATTATTAATATTTGTGAATAATCTAGCTTATCATAAAGCGTCTATTTTGCAAAATTGCTAATTATCAAGGTTTTTAGTATGATGATATTAGCGAAAAATAACTTCTTAACCACTCTCAATGACAACAACCATTACTAAATCTGCAGACGACAATACACATAGTGCTACCACGATTAATGGTAAATATAGGCTTGAAATTGATCGCGAAGCTTGCATTGGTGCGGCAAGCTGTGTAGCTATCGCAGGTAATACATTTACTCTTGATGAGGCCAACAAAGTACTAATAATTGAAGGCGATTGGGATACTGACGAAATAGTATTAGCAGCGGCTCAATCTTGCCCCGTATTTGCCATTAAAGTCTTTGAAAACGAGACCGGAAAACAAATTTTCCCTGAGGCATAAGCATTTTCGATTTATTAAAATAGTTACAGAAATATTTTTAGTTATTATTCGTTTAACTCATACTAGCGAATATTTTATATATTACTAATTGTCATGAAAACTATTGCTATCGACCTTTCTCCAGCAGAATTAAATCCAGCAGGCATTGGCATATACACAATAAACCTTACGCAAAAGCTGATTGACCTTGATAAAAAGAATAAGTACTTACTATATACAACACTACCTTTTGATAAAATTAAATTTAACTCTGATAGAGTGGAAAATGTAGTTATCCCCTTTCCAAAAAAATATCGAGCTAGGGGGATTCGCTGGATGATGAATGTAACCAAAGATCTTAAGGCTAGAAAAGTTGACTTGTTATTATCATACTCTAACCACTTCTTCTCATTAAGTTACCCTAATACTGTACAATTCATTCATGATTTAGCACCAATTAAATACCCTAAATTTTTTCCCGTTAAAGCACGAATGATTTACCCATTCACTACCCGAATGGCTTTACAGAAAGCTAAAAAAGTAGTCACAGTATCTAACACTGTTAAAAAAGAGCTACAAAGCTTATGGAAGATGCCCAATGACAAGGTTGAAATCGTTTACCCAGCAAGGAATGAATTAGCTCATATTACTAACGATAACTATCAAGCAGCTAAACCGCTTGATTTGCCAAAAAAGTACCTATTATCTGTAGGTACTCTAGAGCCTAGAAAGAATTTGGATGCTGCTATAAAAGCATTTGCAAAATTAAGACAAGAGCAGAAAATTGATTTAGAGATCAAATATGTAATTGCAGGTAAAAAGGGCTGGTATTATAAAGACATTTTTAAACTCGTAAGTTCATTAGGATTAGAAAATGATGTTGTATTTGCCGGATATGTTGCAGATGATTTGATGCCCGAAGTTTTCAAAAATGCTATCGCCTTTATCTACCTTAGTCATTATGAGGGCTTTGGTATGCCCGCTTTAGAGGCCTTAACTTACAATAAACCCACATTATTAAGCGATATTCCTGTACTTAAAGAAAGTTTCGTATCTTGGGCAAAATTTGCTAACCCAAATAATGTAGAAGAAATTGCCGAAAAACTTGTTAGAGTTATTAACGGTAAAAAGAAAAATGTTGCAGATGCAGTAATGGAAAAATTCTCTTGGGAGCTTTCAGCAAATAAATTATTAGGTATAATAGAGCAATTAACAAAAACTACTAAAAAATGAAAATTACAAAGCTGCGAGCGTTTCGAGATGCTATTCTTGGTTTGAATTGGCCCCCTTTAATTAAAAAACTCTTAAGACAATGGCTGTCTGTAAGTTTTCTAAAGTATGTAGTAGTAGGCTTAAGCGCTTTTCTATTTCAAATTACCTTGCTCTTTGTACTAACAGCTATTATCAAATTAGATAAAATAACGGCAAATATTATTGCCGCCCTATTTTCAACGCTTTATAGCTTTTATTTATCTAATAAATGGTCATTTAGAAATAATAATAAAAAGAATGCTACAAAGCTAACTAAGTTCACCATGTTATCCATTTTCAACTATTGTTATGATACTTTATTAGCTTTTCCTTTTTTAGCAGTTACTTTGGGTATCAATCAATACATAGTCAAGGCAATTATCACAGGCACAATAGTCATTTGGAACTTTTTTATCTATAAGTTGTGGATTTTTAAAACAACCGAAAACTAGTCCCAGTAACCATAGTAACGATCAAAATTTGCAGCAAAGCTATCGTTTTTGACACTTGCTGTAATTTTTCGAGCTATTGGCTCTTTCCCCTTGCTATTGATAATTGATAAAGACTGCTTACTGGTGTAGCTAATTACCTCGTTATTATGTAGAAGAAAACTTGCAACCTCTCCGTCTTGAGTAATCTTAGTTTCTTCTTTTCCGTTTGTAGCAATACGATATAAATCTGATTTACCATCTCTTGTTGAAATATAGTAGATGTAATCTGAGGACTTGCTAAACCTAGCATCAATTTTAGTGGCACTAGAATTTGTAACCCTAGAAAGTTTTCCATTGCTGTTATCAAGCAAGAATAAATCAAATGTTTTGGTGGTCTCTTCTACTTGACTGAATAGTAATAATTTTCTGTTAGCCGAAAAAGAAATCACATTAGTTGTATTCGATCCAGAGACATAATAGAATTTTTGCTCTTTATTTTTTAGATTAAGTACATAGATGCCATTGCTATCGGCATTTTGATAGCTAAACCAAGAGATTGCCACAAATTCGCCATTGTTTGCAAAAACAAGATTAGTTATATATCCATTTGTTTTCTCAAATGCTTTGAAAGAATTGCCTCCGTTAATATTTGCAATCCATACTTCTTCCGTATTAATGCCATCGGAATAGAAACTAATTACATCTGCTTTGAGCATTGAGTCGAAGCTTAAGTAGTTTGCGCCTTGAGAACCAAGCCTATTTGTTTTACCCGTCTTCACATCATAGACATACGGCAAGTATATTAATGAGCCGTAATTATCTTTAATACCATCTTTAGTACTTAAGAAGGCTATTTGAGTATCGTTATTAATGAATACCGGACGAACAGCATCAGCTTTATTATCAGTAAGCATTTGCTCATCGCTTCCATCGTAATTGGCAATATAAATATTTTGGTACCCAAGCCTTTCAGAGACATATACTGTTTTACCAACAGGTGTTAAATTTAAAGTACCAAGATCGTTAACACCCTGAACTAAATCAGTAAACTGGAACTTTTTCTCAATATACCCATCTGCTTTAATCACTAACTCCACATCTGATGTGTAAGCAACATCCTTAGCTTGTTTTATTATTTCATCTGCTGCAATTACTTGCTCGACATTGTTAATTAGCAATGTAAAAGCCTTAAGCGAGTCACCAGATAGCCAATCATCAACCATAAATTGCAAATCAAGGGCAGGCATAAGCTTAATATCTGACAACTTATTACTGCCTTCATTAATTGTTATGTTGGCTGAAATATCAATATAATGTGGCGAGGTTATCGTCAATAGGTATTCTCCAGTAGTGAGGTTTCTTAGTTCAAATGAATTATCTTCCGCTAATTCTAATTCGCTTTTACCAACTTTAATTAATAAATCATCTGATATCAAATCATCATCTGAAAGCAACTTTCCACTGATATCACCTACCCCCTTTGCCTCAAGTGCAATTTTAATTTGGTTATCACCTCTCTTGATTTCAATCTCTTGACTATAGGGCTTAAAGAACTTAGCCTCGATTGCAAAATCATACTTGCCATAAATGAGATCATCAATTTTAAAAGTGCCAGTATTGTCTGTATTGACACATCGTGATTGCACGCATACTTTTGCCTCTGCAACCGGTCTCTGAGCATAATCCTCTACCATCCCCGATAAATTTGCAGGAAATAATTTTCCATCTAATTTCAAGACTATCATGAAAGCGACGAAGATAGTCACGAGAATGAATACTGAACCTAAAATGAAAATAAGCTTCTTTAGCTGCGATCGCTTGCTTTGCTTAGATTGCTGTTTTTTAAAGTCAGTCAATAATTCATCTACATCTGTATTAACAATGTCATTCTTCTCAATAAGCTTTTCGTCTTTTGCTGCAGAGATCTTTGAATTTTCTTCCATATTATTATTTATATATATTTAATTAGTACCATTAAGTGTACTTAGTCATTAATCTCTTCCGGATTCTTAAAATAGTACTCAATTTTCTCTTGCACCTTACAAAACTCATTACCAGGACATTCTTTCCACGCTGTAGGTACAAGATAATACGCCCCCCTTCTATCGTGTGGCGGTTTATTTAGATATTTCTCGTAACCCTCATTACCAAAATCTGGATCAAGCACAATATGATGCATATTATCAACATCAACTAACTGGGCAACTTTAATCATTCCCAATAATTCATTTAAATCTTCAGGTGGAGACATTAATATATAGTCGCTAAATACAGTTATCAATTCTTGAATTTTACTAGGCTCAGAGAGTAACCCCATGGCTAAGCCATGCTTAATTACCGCCTGAACTACAAGTTGCTGTCTTGCAGCCCTTGAAAAATCGCTGGTAAACTGTCTAGATCTGGCAAATTGCAAAGCCCGACGAGGAGTTAGAAAAATATTACCCTTAGGAAAATAAACATTCTCCCAACCTGTTTGATTATCTGCTGGGTAAATCTCGGAAAAAGTATTAGGGTTATCAAGATAAATACCCTTCTCACCTTTATCATTTTTTACAGCTACAGCCTCAATAATTTTGGGGAAAGCCTCAAGTGAGACAATTACGAAATACTGACTTTTAATTCCTGTTATAGTCTCCACTCCATTTTTTAACACCTCAATACCCTTACCCTCGCAAGTACTTCTTTGTCCTTTAGTGTATAACCAGTGAATGTTACCAGAAAATTTTAAACAATCCATGCGAATATCTACACCGGTATCTCGTGGGATAGATATTTGAAATAGCTCGTTGGTCTTGTGATCAAATACTATTTGCATAATTGAATCAATATGCCTGGTTCCATTTTCAAGGGGATTTATAAACTCACCGTTTTTAATATAGACTTCGCGCGAGTCAATTCCAGCTATTAATAATGCAGTTCTTCCATTATCAGATAATACGGGCAATTTTTCATCTCTCTGCAAATCTATGCCAAGTATTCCTGTAAAGTTATTAGCAATTTGGTCGCGATCTGTTGTATTAGTTGCAGATCTAAAGCCCAATGAAGTAAAAACAATATCTGGCAAGTCATTAATTGCAAAAAGTAGTAACTGAACTGTAAAAAAGATTATCAATAAAAGTTGATAAAGCTTAATCTTTCTAGCAGGTTCACGAAATTGATTGTAATTTTTTGAAAAGCCCATAGTCATAAACTATTGTAGCTTTTTTTATTGAAGAAAGGAACTTGTATTTGAAACTCTAACTTTTTGACTTTTCAAGTTCTGCTATTGTCTTTTTAAGTTTTGCATTTTCAGCAAAAAGATATTCTAAAACAGCAGTTACATTATCATTAAACTTTTGTTGACGCATTAGTGATAACTCAACAGTATTTCGAGATACATTCGCAATCTTACGTACAACTTTATTCTTTAATTTACTGGTAAAACCGTTATCGTTTAGAAAAAAATCTTGATATAAACCGCTTTGAATTTCTTTTAAATTATTTAAAGCAGGAATGGCATACTTAGTGACCAGTTCTTCTGCATCTAAATGAGCCGAATCTGTTGTAATTTCTGTAGCATCAATATGTTCGCGAATTTTTTCAAGTAACTCTGTAGCTGTCATCTTAATATTGTAATATAGCATGATTATGCAATAATTATGGCTGGTTGTAAACTACAGCTACTGTCAGTTAGGCAAAAAGCATGTATAATTTAATATTAAACGAGCTTATTAAGAAATCACTGATGATAAAATCATTAACAATTATTGGCCCTTTTGCAACAGAGTATTCACTTGCTAGAGTAAATCGAGCACTAGCACTTGCCTTGAGGGCAAAGTATCCAAATATTGAAGTAAGGTTATGGGCAGATGCAGAGCACTGTGATCGCCTACCGGCACAGGCAGAATATAGTCGCTACCCTTTTTTAAAAGAACTTTATTCAAAAGAGCTTGGTGAGCCCGATGTAGTTATTTATAATAACTTTCCTAAAAGCCAATATGCTGCTTACGGGCTTTCTAAAATCTCCGGTAAAATTAAACTTGGATATTTAGCTTGGGAAGAAACAGTTTTCCCTAAGCGCTGGGCGGAAGAGTGTAATCAGCACTTACATGGATTACTGGTAACCAGCGAGCATGTGCGAAGTGTTTTTCGCGCATCCGGTATCACTATTCCCATGTTTGTCATATCAGAAGGTTTAGACATTCCTAACGCAGAAAGTGAAGTGTATAAAATTAAAAGCAGACAGAATTTTAAATTTTTACATATTAGCTCTGCACAGTACCGTAAAGGAGTCGATGTCTTACTAAAAGCATATTTAGCTGAATTCTCCAACAAAGACGCAGTAAGCCTAATACTAAAATTGTTCCCTAACGCCAGCCATGACAAAGAGGTTAACAAATTACTAGCAAATAGGACAAACGACTCTGCAGAAGTTGAGATCATTAATGATAATAGTATTTCTGATGGACAGTTAAAATATCTATATGAGTCTTGTAATGTAGTAGTTCTACCCTCAAGAGCCGAAGGCTACGGATTACCTATGGCAGAAGCGATGCGTTTAAAAAAGCCTTTGATAACTACCGGCTTTAGTGGTCATATGGATTTTTGCAATAATGACAACTGCTTTTTATTAAAATATAAGCTAGTAGATAGCAAATCCCATTTAAACATCCCTGGAGCAAAAGTTGCAGAGCCCGATGTTAAACAGTTACAGTCTCTGCTTCGATATTTGTATGAGCAAGAAGATGCTGTAGAAGTTAAAACAAAAATTAATAATGCCTATCTTGCAAGTATTCAACTTACATGGCAAAATGCTGCAACAGAGTGTATAAAGGCAATTGAGAGTATTGAAAAATTAGCGGCATTAAAAACAAAAAAAATTGCAGTTATATCAACCTGGAATTCTCGATGCGGCATAGCAGAATACTCTAGAAATTTATACTATCCGATCATCTCAAGCTTCAAAGACTTCAAAGTATTTGCCAATTATGATATTGGCGATCGTACCGCAAGTGATGAAGCATTTGTGATGAGAAATTGGCAATATGGTGAAATGAGTTTTGACAAGTTAATTGAGGATATTGATAATTACCAACCAGACATGGTGCAATTTCAGTACAACTCTTCATTTTATTCCGCCAAACTTATGGCAGAGCTTGCAAAAAGAATTAAAGGCAAAGGTATTTCAGTATATATAACTTTTCACTCAGTTAATGCAGCTTTAAAAGAAGTTTGTATTTCATTAAAGGCAATTGATACCATACTAGTTCATTCAGCATCTGATTTAAATGCTTTATCAGCATTGGGGCTATCAAACATAAAACTAATAGAACATGGATTTATTAGTTTTAGAGATGAAGACAAGCAGGCCCTAAGAAAAGAGATTGGGCTAACTAACAATCCAATTATTGCAAGCCATGGGTTAATACATGATAAAAAAGGCATTTTAGAGACATTGGCTGCAGTTAATATTTTGAAAAAAGAATATCCAAACATCTGTTATTTAGTAATCAATGCTCTTAACCCCAACAATAGCACCTCTAGTACAGTGTATAAGCAAATGCAGCAATATATTAAGCTTCAGAATCTTGAAAATCACGTGGTGTTAATATCTGATTTTCTTAAAACAATAGAAGTCGTTAAATTATTACAACTAGCCGACATCGTTGTTTTGGCTTATGCTGATGTACAAGAAGGAGCTAGCGGAGCCGTTAGAACTAGCATTGGCGCAAAGCGCCCTATTATGCTAAGCCAAAGCTATATCTTTAATAATCTAGATATTGGCATCAGAATACCAGACAATAAGCCCGAAACAATAGCTAATACATTATCTAAACTGCTTAAAGACAAGACAGAGTTAGCAAGATTACAAGCAAAAGTGGTTGAGTATAATCAAGATCATAATTGGGAAAAAGCAAGCCTTGCTTATCTAACAAACTTATTATAAGACCTGAGCTTCTTGCTGCGTCTACTTCTTTTATAGGCAATATCACTTCTAATCAAGGCTTCAGCCTGTCTTATTTCTTTAATAATATCAGCCCGTAATTGTGCCTGAGAGTGCTTTATTATTAATGTTAATTGTTCTAAAATATATGAAATCATTGAAAACTAAATAATCCCCAACAGTATAATTTAGCTAAGTTAACAATTTCTTAACTATGCCGCAAACCTATGTAATTAAGCTCGGAGGCTCAATCGTATCACCAAATCTCGACATTTTTTTTGACTTTGATTATTTAAAAAGGCTAAGAGAGTGCTTAGAAGATAATATCCAACAAGGCGATAAATTCTTCTTTGTCTTAGGAGGTGGCTCAACTATGCGTCACTACCGCGATTTAGCTATTACAGCAGGCTTAACAGACCACAATCAATTACACTGGATAGGCACAACAGTTAATGTCTTACATGCAGAAATTGTAAGGGCATATTTCCACGAGCTTGCTGATGATGGGGTATATAAATATGAAGACTATTATGATGAAAATCCACTTATTATTAAAAAATCATTTAAAATCGGTGGAGGTGGCAGACCTGGGCATAGTGGTGATGTTGATGCAGTTTGTGCAGCGAAAAAATGCAAGGCGGCAGCAATTATCAGTTTGAAAAACATTGACGCTGTTTATTCTGCTGACCCCAAAAAGGACAACAACGCAGTCAAAGTTGACGAGCTATCTTGGCAAGAGTATTTAAATGTTATTGGCAACCCTGATGAGCATACTCCGGGGGCTAATTACCCAATCGACCCTATTGCGGCTAAAGATGCTCAAACGCATCATTTGAAGTTTATTATTTGTGATGGCTGGAACCTGGAA
Organism: uncultured bacterium; assembly: GCA_937889205.1. Classification (GTDB taxonomy): domain Bacteria; phylum Patescibacteriota; class Dojkabacteria; order B142; family OLB20; genus CALARN01. The sequence continues at coordinate 6,168 of CALARN010000010.1, read as the reverse complement.
AACTTTAAAAATATTTTAAACAATAAGCCATTCGATGGTTCTACAATTTATGATAAAAAAATATGAGAAATAAAGTATTTGCAAAAGTATCCCGATCTCTTTTAAAACCGCTAATATATATGGCAGTCTTCTGGATCTTTATGGATATTCTACCTAATACTGTTTTTACTGCCGGTCCCATTAGCAAAATATTGGCAGCAGCAGGCTTCTATGTTGCGTATCATTGTGGGCTATTTATCTTGAAATTCTTTAAGCTTAGAAACAATATCATTGCCAGATTCATTATGAGCTCAGCAACCACAGCTGGTTATCTGTATCTGGTTGATAAGTATTTCTCAGATATTCTTAATCTTAACCCCACATATATCGGGGATACCGATCTTATTATCTGGCAAATACCAAAGCTAATAGAACTTACTGATATCTATAGTATCTATATTTTTTGTGCCCTAATTTTAGTATTTTGTTGTATAATCATAGAAGTTTCAAGTAAACGCAGTTAATTTTAGTAGTTTTTCAACATGGATCTGAAAACCATATTAAATATCAGTTTAATTATAATTAGTATTGTCCTAACTATTAGCATCTTGCTTCAGCAAAGAGGCTCAGGTTTAGGCACTATGTTTGGTTCAGCTGGTGGCGAAAGTTATCGTTCAAAAAGAGGTGCTGAAAAAATATTTTACAATATGACCATTGTGTTAATTGTATTGTTTGTTGTAAACGGTTTAGCAATTGCTATATTTAGCGCTAATTCATAGGTCTTTATACTGTGTCAAAGTTAAGCACAAGCTTCTATGCTTTACGAACAAGATTCTGGAATTATCCAGAGGTTTTGTTTTTTGCTAAAAACTCATGGGCTAAATCATTCCAATCATTTTATAAAAATGCAGTTCCTTTTAGCCACTTCATTTTCATTATCTTACTGGTAATTGTCTTATTTTTTTATACTAGCGCAAACATTGTGGGGTTTGTTGGTGCACATAGCGACACCTTAATTGAAGGCTCAGTCATGGGGGTTAATGAAAATGGTAAAACCATTAAATTAAATCGTATTAACCCACTTATAAACTCGAATATTCAATTAGAGAGAGACCTATCAGAAATTATTTATGAACCATTAATTCGTGTTGATGCTGATGGCAATCCACATGCAGTGTTGGCAGAGTACAGCATTTTACAAAAGGGAAGCAGCTATCGTTTTAAACTTAAACCGGATATTAAGTGGCATGATGGTGAACCGGTAACTGTTAATGATGTTGTTAAAACAGTAGAATTAATTAGATCACTAGATAATAATCCCCAAACAAGCTCTCTCTATTCTAAGGTAGCTAATAAATTCGAAATTAAAACTTCTGAAAATGACCCGGCAGTCTTCGAATTCGTAGTGAAAAATAACCAAGTTATTCCTGGCTTTTTTGAAGCCATTAGTTTTAAAATTATGCCCGCACATCTTTTAGCCGATATTGACGCTAATAACATTACTCAGCCTGACCCATACATTAATAGAACACCAATTGGTACAGGCCCATATAAATTAGTCTCAGCCGAAGGCGATACTGTTAATCTTTCAAGAAATGAAGAATATTGGGGTGAAAAACCTTCAATTAAAAAAATTCGTTTTAAGCTTTTTGCTAATGAACTATTAGCTATTCAAGCTTTGGGTACAGGTCAAATTCATGGGCTTTCGGGTATATCTATTGCAAACTTAGATCAACTAAATTCTTTTAATCATATAGATATTATTAAAAGCAACTACATCTATAACCAATACTGGTCTGTTTATTTCAATATGGGAGAAAACGGACCGGCAATCTTAAAGAATAAAAAAATTAGACAAGCAATTAGTAGTGCTATTAATCGCGACGAAATCATCAAGACAATGCAAGAGTATGCAGAAATAACCACCGGGCCTATTCCACCAAATTCATTTGCTCACTACAATGCTAACAAATACCAGTATGATGTGGCTCAGGCAATTACTTTACTTGATGAATTGGGTTATATAGCAGGAGCTGATGGTATTCGCGTTAAAGATGATCAAAGACTTAGTTTTGATTTAGTAGTAGTTAAAAATCGCGATCGAGAAGCTGTAGCCGAAGTTATCAAAGAGAACTTAAAGCTCGTTGGTATCGAAGTAAAAATTACTGTTAAAGACCTAAACGCGGTGGTTGATGATAATATTTTACCGAGAATTTATGATTTATTACTCTACGGCGTCCAAACGCTAATTGATCCTGACCGCTTTGAACTTTTTCATAGCTCCCAAATCAAGGCTCCGGGTCTAAATATTTCTTCGTATGTATCTGAAGAAAAAAGGACTCAGGTCGTTAATGGCACAACGGCTAGGTTACCGGCAATCGATGACGATTTAGACGATGCTAGAAGAATTGTAGATGAAAAGGTGAGACTTAAAAGGTATGAAGATTTTCAAAAAATTATCGCTGAAGAAGTACCCGCAGTATTCTTGTTTTATCCTGAGGAGTTCTATTTACTCAATAAAAGGGTTAAAAATGTTAAGCTAGAAAAGATCACTTCAATTGAGCAACGCTTCAATACTATCTCTACTTGGGAAATTTTGGTAACTACTAACTAAACCTAGTAATAAATTCTTCTGCTAAAGCCCTGTATGCCTCTGCACCAGTTGAGCTACTGTCATATTCAAATATACTTTTACCAAACGATGGTGATTCAGCTAGCTTAATATTTCTAGGTATTTGTTGCAACATTACTTTATCTTTGAAAAAAGCTCTAATTTCGTCTGCTACTTGTTTTGATAAATTTGTTCTTGTATCGAACATTGTTAAGATTACACCACCAATGTCTAGCTTTTGATTTAGCCTATTCTTAACTAACGAAATTGTATTCATCAACTGGCTTAAGCCTTCTAATGCAAAATATTCACATTGAACCGGTATTAAAACCAAATCAGATGCTACAAAGGCATTAATTGGCAAGATTCCGAGAGATGGTGGGCAATCAATAAAAATATAATCATAGTTGCCTTTTATCTCTACTAAAGCATTCTGCAGTATAGTTTCGCGAGACAATGCGCCAACCAATTCTACTTCAGCCCCAGCTAAATCGATACTAGCAGGAATCAAGTCTAAATTTTTCTGTCGGGTTTTAACAATACCATCTTTTATATTTGCCTGACTTAAAATAATATCGTAGATTGTAATTCTTTTTTCAGTTGCTTCGGCCGCTGATTGCTTGCGATTAAGACCCAGCCCCGAGGTTAGATTAGCTTGTGGGTCAAGATCTATGAGCAAAACTCTTTTTCCTGCTTCAGCTAAATAGGTTGCTAGGTTTAAGGCGGTTGTAGTCTTACCTACTCCGCCTTTTTGATTGGAGATAGTAAATATCATGAATATTACAAGTTGCTAATGTTATTTTGCTTGATATGTAGGCTTAGAAAATGCTCCAAGCTTGTCTAATGGCCAAAATCTGAAAAAAACAACACCTTTGATGTTTTCTCTTTTTACGAATCCTACTTCTGCAAAGCGACTATCTTTACTATTCGCACGATTATCCCCCATTAAAAAGAAGTGACCTGCCGGAACTATTACCTCTTCTCCTGGTTCAAAACCTCTAAGACCTTTTTGTGGTAAGAATGTTTTTAAATTGGCTGGTAAATAATCTTCATATCTTTTGTTACCATTTACAAAAACTTCGCCAGACTCTGTAATCATTACTCTATCACCCTCTTTTGCAATTATTCTTTTGACCAGTACAATATTGCTGTAATCAAAAATTACAATGTCTCCATACTCATAGTCCCAGCCCAATTGATCGAGCGTTTGTGTATTGTTATAAAACCAGGTAGGCATTTTATTGGCAAAAAGTAATTCACCATCATGTAGATTGGGCAACATTGAAGGGCCATCTACCTGTGAAGGGATGACAAACAAGAAATAAACAATAATGTTGAACACCAGCGCAATAATTAAAGCTTCAATAATCTCTGCGAAAAGGTTCTTCGACTCTTTCTCGGGCTGATGCAAAAAAGGATTAGACATATAAAATATTCAAAAAGTATTTATACTAGCATAAGCTATTTTGTCTTTTTTCTCAATCAGAAGTCGTAATATCTCGCTCAATAAATTCTCCTGTGGTTATAGTTGAGATCTCATTGATTGGCCAATAACGAAAAAACACCTTACCTAAAAGGTAATCTCGTGGCACAAAACCAATATCAGTAAACCTAGAGTCTTTACTATTTCCGCGATTGTCACCTAAAAGAAAGTAATGTCCCTCTGGTACTCTTTTTACCTGATTATCTTCTAAAAAAGCAATCTCACCGGAATAACAATATGTTAAGGTGGTTTCAGGTAAATATTTTTCTTCTAATTCTTTGCCGTTTACAAAAACTTTTCCATCGTTGATTCTAACTATGTCACCACCAACAGCAATAACTCTTTTAATATAATCAACACCATACTCATCAAAAATTACCACATCCCCCCTCTGATAATCTAAACCAAGAGTTTTACCAAAGTCTGTACCACCAAGCCACTGACTCACTTTGTTAGTAAGTAACAGTTCGGCATTATGAAAAGTCGGCTCCATCGATTGGCCTTCAACTTTGTTGGGCACCACCAAGGTAAACCCTATAAAGAGACTTATTGAGATGGCAATTACAAATGACTCTAATAAATCAGTAAAGAAATCTTTGCCTCCAACTTCTTTTACTTCAGCTTGTTGTTCCATTAAATTTTTGTTATTGCGATATTTATTTTTTGATTATTGATTAAAACTGTTTGGGTTGCAGCAACTTCATCTGCAAATTCAATTTTAGAAGCAACTAATGCATCTTGCAATGCCTTTTTATTACTTTTTATCATGGCGGCTATGCCAACTGCCAAACCAGCTTGCTGGACTTTCAAATTTATTTTCTCACCAAATGACAAGCCCGACTTTTTTCTTAAGTCTTGCACAACCCTGATGAACTCTCTTTGTAGGCCTGCTTCTATCAACTCTTCAGTAAGCTCTGTATTCAAAGCTACTGAAATAGCGGTTGTGTCACTACTTAAAACTGACCACGACTCATCATACTCCAATTCAAGCACAAATTTTACTTCATTCAGATTAAGTTCAGAAGCAATTAGAGATTGCATCCAAGGGCTAAATTTAAAATCAGCAATAGCTACCTGTACTTGCATTGCTGCTAATGGTTGCCTAACTTTAATGCCTTGTTGTGCTCTTATTGATTGACCTAAAGCAACAGCCTCTCTTACAACATCCATCTCTTTAAGCAAATGATTATCTGTTTTTGCTAACGGTTCATCAAAAATAGGGAAATCAGAAAGATGAATCGATTCAGGAGCCGCTTCAATATGCCCTACAACTAAGTTTTGATATATTTCTTCTGAAATAAAGGGTGCAATTGGTGCAAGTAATTTTGAAAACTCTATGAGTACATAGTAAAGCACCGCAAAAGCAGTAAAATTACCTGTGGCAAAGCTCTCACGAGAACGCCTGATATACCACTTCGACAAATCATCAACAAATGCGTAATACTCTTTTACAACTGCTGGTAAGTTATACTTATCAAACTTTGAAGTAACAGCCTTAATTGTTTCATTTAATCTAACTACAATCCAACGATCTAGTTCATTAGTAACTGTTTTGGCTGCTTTTACATAGTCCGTTTCTGGTTTCCAATCATGTACATTTGCGTAAGTCACAAAGAACGAATAGCAATTCCAAATTGGTAATAAGAAGTCTCTTACCTGTAATCTTAAAGCCTCTTCATCTAAAGCAACATCTTCGCCAACCATTACGGGTGCGCCCATCAAATAAAGCCTTAAGGGCTCAGCCCCATACTTCTCAATAGTCAATTTGGGGTCAGGATAATTACCGTAGCTCTTACTCATTTTTCTACCATCTGTGCCAAAGATTACACCTGTGGTGACAACATTATTAAATGGTTGCTTATTAAATAAGGCTGTTCCTAAAACATGCATAACGTAGAACCATGCTCTAGTTTGTGCAATATACTCAATTACAAAATCAGCAGGAAAATTATCTTCAAAGTCTTTCTTGTCTTGAAAAGGATAATGCTTGCTTGCATAAGGCATCGAAGCAGAATCCATCCACACATCAAGCACTTCCGGCACCCTAGTTAATTCACCAGTTTTACCCTTCAAAGTAATGTTATCGATCTTAGGT
>CALARN010000009.1 GCA_937889205.1 uncultured bacterium | reverse complement strand
TCAAAGAACAAAAAAGCAAATTGATTCCGGCTATTGCTATGTTTGATCATGAGTTGTTTACCAAGGTATTGCAAAACAATGAGAGCTTTCAAAGGCATATTTCTGCAATTGTTAACACCGTGAAAGATAATAATTATGATGGTATTGATTTGGATTATGAATCAACAAAACTTAGTGATAAAGAAAAGTACTTTGAATTCATAAGTACACTATCCTCAAAACTAAAAGAAATAGACAAAGAGTTAGTTGTAACTGTAGTTGCAAAATGGGGAGATGATATTACCTACCCTTCTTTGAAAGAGACGCGACAAGTTCAAGATTGGAGAAGAATTGCTGAGTATGCCTCAGAGATAAGACTAATGGCTTATGATTATACTTTTATTAATGCTAGTCTACCCGGACCAATCGCCCCGTTAGACTGGGTTAAACAAGTTGTAGATTATGCACTTACTCAAGCTGAAGCATCAAAATTTTCTTTGGGAATTGCATTATATTCATACAGATGGGAAACTACTGCATTAAATCAAGATTTTAATTATATCGTCAACTTCATGCATAATACTACTGGTGGTAATGCGTCGGCATTACAATATAATCAGGTAAAGAATATCTTGAGTGAAAATGCAGGACAGCGTTCTAATTATGAAGCTGAATCATTATATATATACAACAAAGACGATAAAAAGTATGCTATGACCTATTTTTCTCCTGCTGATATTAAAGCAAGAGTTGATTTAGCAAAAGAAGCAGGTTTAAAGAGTGTAACTTTTTGGAGGATTGGCAATGAGGCAGATCAGCTTTCGTTGCTGGCTAATAACCCATAAAATAATTTAAATAAACATAAACATGAAAGACGAAAAGAAGGAATATTTTAGCAATAGTTCAATCAAAGAGATTCTTAAGCTCTATCAACCTCTTGCCGCATTTTCATACTTTGAAAATCTCTGTGGCTGGGATACCGAGACATATATGCCACAAAGAGGTATTCAGGCAAGAAGCAAGGCAAGTTCAATGTTAGCTTTAGAGATTCAGAAAAAGTTTAAAGACAAAAAGTTTCAAGTTTCATTAATAAAAGCAAATACAGAGAAAAACTTAAACGACTATGAAAAATCAGTATTAAGATTTTTAAATCATTTAAATAATCACTACACAAAATTACCGGCAAAGTTTGTTGCGGATTACGCTGAGTTAAAAGCTAAAGCCTCAACCATCTGGGCTGAAGCACGAAAAGATGAGAGTGTTGCAATATTCTTACCAATTCTTGAAGAAATATTTAAATACTCTAAAAAGAAAGCTGAGTATTTAGGTTACACAAAAGAGCCGTATGAAGCTTTATTTGCTGATTATGAAATTGGTATGGATTATGCTCAATTAGCTAACTATATGAATGAGATAAAAGAATTTCTGCTGACAATTGACTTGAATAATCTCAATTTACCTAAAAGTGATATTTTTATTGCAAAAAAGTACAACACAAGCTTAATGCAAGAGGTCAATTTAAAAATATTAAAATATTTAGGTTATGACCCAACTAGATTTAGATTAGATGTGTCAACGCATCCTTTTAGTTTATTTTTATCACCTGATGATATTAGACTGACAACGAGATATCCAGAGTTCGATTTTACAAGCTCATTTATGCCAGTGATTCACGAATTTGGACACGGTTTTTTTGCTAGCAATGTAGACTCTGCCCTTTCTCAATCTCCGCTTTGGCCAGAAACTAGTTACAGCTTGCATGAGTCGCAATCTCGATTCTGGGAAAATATTATCGGCCGTTCAAAAGGATTTCTAGTCAATTTCATTGATGAATTTCAAGAGGTTCACCTTGGAATTGATGAGCATAAATTTACAACTGATGATGTGTGGCAATATTTAAATAGAATAAAACCTAGCTTAATAAGAGTAGATGCTGACGAGATTAGTTATCATTGGCACATCATTATTCGCTATGAGCTTGAAAGAGATATCATGAATAGCAAGTTAGCCGTAAAAGACATTGAAGCTGCTTGGAATAATAAATATCAGCAGTATTTAGGTATTACCCCTCCAAGACCCAGCTTAGGAGTATTACAAGACATTCACTGGAGCTTTGGAAGTGTCGGTTACTTTCCAACATATAGCATGGGTAGTGCTACAGCTGCTATGTTTAAAAATGAACTTGAAAAAGATATTAGTATCGATTTTGAAAAACGCATCACATCAGATAAGATTTATGAGTTGAATGAATGGTTTAGAAAGAAAATCCAGAAATTTGCAGGTACATATTCATTAAATGAAGTATGGCAAAGAATGGGATATCAAAAGGTTTCGGCGAAGCCTTGGATAAAATACATTAAAAATAAGTATAAAATCTCTTAATTTTCTTAATGTTTACTGATAAAATCTAATTACTTTATTTATTAACATTTATTCAATGAGCAAGGTCTCTTCACTCATTAGTAAGATCGCTATAGCCGGCGTAAGTTTTTTGTCTATGGCTAGTAGCGCATTAGCATATGAATATTCTTATGAATATGACATGGGATCAGATGCCGCCGGTGGTTTAATGGCTTTTTTAGGTGGTGGCTTTGGATTAGTTGTTGCTCTATGTTCGGTATTACTATATTGCGTATCTCTAATCTTCAATATTTGGATGATTGTTGATGTTATCAAAAGAACAGAAGCAGAATTACCAAATAGGACAATGTGGTTGATTTTGCTGATTTTAGGATTACTTTTTACATTTGGTGGACTTGTCGCTTTAATCTATTTCTTTTCAGCGAGAAAGAAATTAGCTAAGTAACAAGTACTTATTAGAATTGAAGACTCCGCTTTTGCGGGGTCTTTTTTAATCAAAATTTACTTTATCTGCAACAATGTACAAAGGTCTATCTTGCACTTGTTTGTAAATTCTACCTACATATTCTGATATTATTGCCATTACAGACATTTGTAAACCGCTAAATACTGAAGAAATTAAAACTTGAGAAGTCCAACCTGGAACAGTGTTCCCAGTTAAAGCCTCAAATATGGCATATATTACAATAAGAACAGAAACAGATAATAAGAGAAAGCTAAGAAACGAAGCAATTTTTATGGGTAAGTTTGAAAAACTAAAAATTGCATTTTGCGCTAGTGCAAACATTTTTGATAAGGAATAATGTGTTTCTCCCCATCTACGAACATCTCTATCGTACAAGACTTCTGCGTGTTTGAAGCCAATCCATGATGTAAGTCCGCGAAGATATCTATCTTTTTCTTTAATTTGCTTTAGTACATCGATACAACGACGATCAAGTAATCTGAAATCTCCAACATTTTCAGGAAGTTTGTTTGTTAATATTGAATTGAGAAATTTATAAAATAACTTTGCTGTAGTATCTTTAAAAAAGCCATCATGGCGACTCTTTCTTTTAGCGTCAACTATTTGAGCTCCTTCTTCCCACATACTAACTAATTGTGGAATAATACTGGGTGGATCTTGCAGGTCAGAATCTAGAATAATGACAGCTTCACCTTTACTATTGTCCATGCCAGCGGTAATTGCCATTTGGTGTCCAAAGTTTTTTGAAAAATTTACAATTTTTACTCTTTTATCTTTAGTAGCAATTTCAAGCATGGCAATTAATGAATTATCCTTGCTGCCGTCATTTACTAATATTATTTCGTATTCATATTTATTAAGGTTAGTCAGCACATTAGAAACTGTAGTGTAAAAGATTGCTATATTTCCCTCTTCATTGTAAACCGGCGAAATTATTGATAAAGTTTTTTTCATGGTTATAAGCTATCATTTAAAATTTTCAGCACTTGTTCTTTTGTTAATGGAATTTCTCCAACTTTTCCGGCTACTCTACTTACCATAGTTTCAAAATGTTTAGTATCAATAGAAATATCTTTTAGATTCATAGTAATACCCATACCTGCAAAAAAATCATGGGTAGCTTTGATTGCTTTCTCTGCAATCTCATTATCACTACCAGATAAGTTAAAGACCCTCTTACCATACTGTATTAAGCGTTCTTTTTTTTGGGTTAAAGCAATATTTCTTAACCAGTGTGGAGTGAGAATTGCAAGGCCTAAGCCATGAGGGATATCGTAAAAGGCGCTAAGCTCATGTTCAATATCATGTGTTGCCCAATCTTGATTTGTGCCCATTGAAATTAATCCATTTAAAGCCATTGTTGAAGCAAGCATTATGTTTGCTCTAGAATTATAATCTTCTAAATTTTTCAAAACTAATGGTGCATTTTCAAGTAAAGTTAATAATATCCCTTCACTCCATCGATTTTGCAAATCGGTGTTGGTTGACGTTGTCATATACTGTTCAAGTACATGTGAGAAAATATCTACAATGCCATAAGCAGTTTGTATCGCAGATACTGAATAGGTGTTTTGAGGATCTAAGAATGAAATTACTGGGAGCACACTATTATGCGCGAAGGCTTTCTTTTCATTTTTCTCCCAGTTGGTGATTACACCAAAGGCATCCATTTCAGTACCAGTTGCAGCAACAGTTAAGACCGTTGCTAAAGGGATAGCTGAGGTTATTTGATTTGAATCAAGTACAAGCTCCCAAGGATCTAGTTCTGAATTAATTCCGGCTGCAACTAGTTTAGTACCATCAATTACGCTACCACCACCAACAGCTAAAATAACGTCTGGTTTAAATTTTTTACCCAGATTAATTGCTTCTCTAAGCGTCTCTACTCTTGGATTGGGTTCAATTCCTGAAAATTCTGCTACTGTGAATTCTTGTAATTGCTGCATTACTTTATCGTAAATACCTGCTTGTTTAATACTACCTTTACCGTAAGTTAGCAAAACTTTGTTACCAAATGGTTTTAATTCTGTAGCTATCTTATCAAGTGCACTTTTACCAAATATCAACTTTGTTGGGTTGTGAAAAGTAAAATCTTTCATATAGATGTGGATAATATAATAAGATATTAAATGATGGCGGTAAAATTGTAAAACTATCTTCTTTGTTTCTTAACAATTGGCGGAAGCGGTTTTTTCAAGAATGGTTTTTCAAATATTAGTAACATAATGTTTATTATGATGCCTAATCCAAAGCCTACTAAAACATCGCTTGGCCAATGAACCCCAAGATAAACTCTTGAGACTCCAATCAAAATTATTATTACAATAATAGTAAATATTAGTAGGAATCGTATAGTTTTGTTTTTAGTGACCTTTAGTAATTGAATGAGGATCATGCCATAGAATGCAGCAGCTAAAGAAGCATGAGCACTTGGCATTGCAAAGCCAATTTCATCAATGATTGCTAGCTCTTGTGCAGGCCTAGGTCTTTGAATAATAATTTTTAAAATATGAGCTATAATTTGTGAAAATGCTAAGCTTGCTGAAATAAGAATAGCAGCATTGAGTCTTTTTTTATAAATAAAGAATACCAGTAAAATAAATAAAACTATTAAAGTAATCAGCCCCCCGCCAAGCCTTGTAATATTAAGCATTAAATCGGTTAGTAATTGATTACGATTAAGACCTATATTATTTAATAGCTCTAATTCCATGCTTTTAATATGTTATTATTTATTCATAAAATTATACTAAAAAATGAAAAGTATTATAGCCGTAAAAAATTTTTCTAAGAACTTTGGTAAAACCAATGTGCTTCATAATCTTAGTTTCGATGTAGAGAGAGGTGAGTTATTTGCCTATCTTGGAGCCAATGGCTCAGGAAAAACTACCACTATCCGCTGTTTATTGAACATTTATAAGGCTGATGAAGGAGATTTGCTAATCAATGGAAGGACTTATGGTGACGATCAATCTTCTTTACTAGGATACTTACCAGAAGAAAGAGGGCTTTATGTTAATTCACAAGTGTTAGAGACGATGATATTTTTTGGAGAGATAAAAGGAATGACTCAAAGAGATGCCAAAGCTGCAGCCATTAAATATTTAGAAAGAGTAGATTTAGCTGATAAGCAAAAAGTAAAGATTAAAAGCTTGTCATCAGGTCAACAACAGAAGATTCAATTAGGAATAACGATTATCAATAAACCAGACTTGTTAATTTTGGATGAACCAACAAAAGGACTTGATCCAGTTAATCGAGAGCTACTGTTAACGCTATTAAAAGAGTTAAATCAAGAAAAAGGTACAACCATTATGTTTAGTACTCATCAGATGGATGAAGTTGAAAAGATAGCAGATAGATTAATGATGTTAAAAAACGGCACAAGTGTGCTTTACGGTAAAGTTGCTGATGTTAGAAAAAAATTTGGAGAAAATATTATTCAACTTGAGTATAGTGGGAAACTAATTGTTGATGATAAATTATTTTCTGCAAAAATTGAAAAAAATTATGCAGAAATTAATCCTCGTGAAAATGTTACTGAAACAGAAATTCTTAATTACTTATTGAAGAGCAAAATCTCTATTAAAAGATTTGAAGTAACATCCCCTTCTTTGAATGAAATATTTATTAAAGTAGCTGCTAATTAACATGAGAAAAACCTTAATAATTGCCCGTAGAGAATATTTTAAAATGGTCAAAAGCAAAAGCTTCTGGCTAACTACATTAATGATACCGGCTTTACTAGTTGTAATTTCGTTAGTAAGTGGTTTTTCAAATCAATCACTAGAAACTAAGCTTAAAGATGAGGCTAATAATGCCAAAGAAATTTTAGTGCTCGATGAATCTGGATACATTAACACTGAATTGCTTATTCAAAGTGGTCAATTCAAAATAGCCCAATCATATGAATTAGCAGAGCAAGCTATTAAGAGTGGAGACGCTGATGTTTTCATTTACTATCCTGAGGAATTGTTGTCTAGCGGTACAATACAAATAATTTCTCAAGACAAAGGAATCTTCACCATGGGATTGTATGATGAAATGGCGAAAAACCTTATCAAACAGAATATTTTGTCAGAAATAAAAGACGCTAATAAAATTCAGTTATTTAGCATGCAGTTAAATATTAATACTAGGCTTTATAACGAGGGTGAAGAAGTTAGTGGAGGATTTGACAGGTTTGTATTACCGATAGTGTCGCTTATAGCATATTTTTTGTTTACCTCGGTTTCAACTAGCTACTTACTATTAAGCGTTTCAGAAGAAAAAGAAAATAGGATGATTGAAATTGTACTTTCTTTAATCAAACCAAAGGACTT
>CALARN010000008.1 GCA_937889205.1 uncultured bacterium | reverse complement strand
TATTCATACTCGGGATTATGAGTATTCATACTCGGGATTATGAGTATTCATACTCTGGATTATGAGTACTTGTACTCGCGTTTGCGATAATCTTTCAATACAAAATACAGAAGCACCAGGGCGACTATAACAATCACCGTTCCTATTGAAAAGCTAACTGTGGCAGCATCTTGAAAAGTAGTATCGAATCTAAAGTTAATTAGCGGCAACATCACATATTGTGAATTGTCTGTGCTAAGTCCTAATACTGACGCCTGTTCTATTTGGTTTGGAGTTACCATACTCTCGCTTGGCATTTCCCAATTCACAGCCTGAATTGGCAATACAAACAAGAAAACAAACATCATCGCCAAAACGACCCATTGCCTGATTGAAGCATCAACGCTAAATCTAGGTGGATCTTTTTTTAGAGCAGTTATTGCATTCATAGCAATATTATAGATATTTATTGACATTGTTCAAATGCTCACCATAGGTTTTTGCAAAATGAATCTTGCCGGTTTTATCGTGAATATAGTAATAATAATCATTACTCTCAGGGTAAATTGCCGCCTTTATGGCATCAATGCCTGGGTTAGCAATTGGTGTAGGTGGTAAACCCGGATACATATATGTGTTATAAGGGTTATCTACACTTTTCAATGCAAAGGCATTAGCCTTCCAGTCTTTGGCAGGATACAGTAAGGTAGCGTCAATCTGTAATAATTTTACTCCGTTGACCCCTTTTTCAAGTCTTTTAAAAATCACATCCGCTATCATAGCATCTTCACTCACGGCAAAAGACTCTCTCTCAATCATAGCTGCTATATTCAATAAATCATAGAAAGAATAATTAGAATTTTCAATAACATAAATATCTTCCCTACTTAGTCTTAGCGATAGTGTATTTATCATTTTCTCAATGACCATCTCTGCCGTAGCATCTTTTGAGAACATATAGGTATCTGGATACAAATAGCCTTCAAGCGATTTACCGGCAGGCTTGAATTTATTTAAAAATTCTTTTGCGCTACCGGCTAAAGCTGAAGCGTCTGGGTTTTTCACGATTTCTTCAAACCGCTCTTTAATAAATTTTTTTTCAGCTTCATTAGCAAAAGCATTCGATATGATCTCTGCAACTTCGTCATAGCGCAACCCTTCAGGAATAGTTACTCTAACATCTTCTTTATCTTTAGCTTTTTGCAAAATCACCATAATCTCTTCTATTGTATTTGCAGCAGCAATCTCAAAGTATCCGGCTTGAATCTTAGCAACTAAATCAGGATTAAATTTGGCATAAATGAGAAAGGCATCTTTTTCTCTTAAAATACCGCTCTTTACTAAATTTGCGGCTATTACTTCAATATTATCTCCAGCTACAACCTCAAATACCCTTGCCGATTTGTCTGCTCCGTTAGGTGAAGTAATTGCATTGTTATACCAATAGTTTGCTGCAAATACCCCTAACGCCAATATAATTGCAACTACAACGATAAAAATTATTAGCTTCTTCATGTTTTTTTTGTTTCTCTAAGATAATCTAAGTATTCTTGTAATAATAACTGAGCAGCTAAAGAATCAGATTTTTTTCTGCGCTTACCTCTAAGATTTTTTTCTACCGTTTGAGATGAATATGACTCATCCCACAATTTGACGGATAGCCCGGACCTTGCTTCAAGTTTAGCAGCAAATTCTTTAATTTTTATGAACATATCAGTCTCTCGCTCTCTCATGGGTGCACCCATCAATACAGCAGCTACTTTATGAGAAAAGATGATTTCAAGCAAATTATTAATTGCCTTTTCATCATCATTATTATGCAGGATAGGTAAAACACCGGCAACAAGGCCAGTTTCATCAGAAATTGCTAATCCAATATTTTTTGTTCCGTAATCGATTCCGAGAATAATCATAGCTAACTTTCTATTAGTATTTTTATTATATGTCATACCGTCTTTCTACGCTAGTTTAACTACAATTTACATCTGCATAATGCTATAATCAGAACTGTGGTTAGCTAGACCAAAGTAAACGCGGAGAGATTACAAGAGCATTCAGCGAAATTGATTTTTGCGAAATGTTTTTGAATTCTCTTGAAAATTTCTTCTGCGTCATACGAAGTGTCTACGGCTCTCCACTAATTATTTATTAGTATGCACACAATGCAGAC
Source organism: uncultured bacterium (assembly GCA_937889205.1). Lineage (GTDB taxonomy): Bacteria > Patescibacteriota > Dojkabacteria > B142 > OLB20 > CALARN01. The sequence continues at coordinate 2,731 of CALARN010000008.1, read as the reverse complement.
AACAGAGTACAGCAAATACGTAGAAGTCAACGGAGAGACAATGACTTTCAAATTCGGCAAGCTTGCCCCAAGAGCAGAAGCCGCAGTTACAGCGCAAATTGGAGAAACGGTCGTTATGACAGCAGTCTCAATTAGTAGCCGTGATTCACAATTAGATTATTTCCCTTTGACAGTAGAGTATATTGAGAAATTTTATGCCGGTGGAATAATCTCAGGCTCAAGATTCATGAAAAGAGAGATGCGACCTTCAGATGGAGCAATTTTAAAAGCAAGACAAATTGATCACTCAATTCGTTCGCTATTCCCGAAAGGATTCAAAAAAGAAGTAAATGTTATTGTTACATTACTTTCTTACGATGAGGTTCACGATCCAGTCATTCTAGCAGTTAACTCCGCTTCTATGGCTCTAATGCTTTCATCAATTCCCTTCATGGGACCATCAGCTAGTGTCAAAATTGGCTTACAAGGCGAAAATCTTTTAGTCAATCCTAAAAATGGTGAAGCAGAAGAATTAGATGCAGAATTTATGGTGTCATTAAGAGAAGATAGAGTGCTTAACATTGAGGGCCACGGTAATGAAGTCCCAGAAGCTAGAATGGGGGATGTTTTAGATGCAGCAGTTGCAGCAACAAAACCAATTCTTCAAGCTCAAGTCGAGTTTGCACAAGAGCATGGTAAGACAAAAATGGAATTTCCTGAATTACCAGCACCTGAAGAATTGATTAAAAAGGTCAAGGCTGAATATATGGCTCAAATAACCGATGCCCTATATAAATCTGAAAATAGACAGAAAGATATGAACGCCATTAAAGATGAGATTTCAGCGAAAATGGCTGAGGATACCAATGCAGATAAATTAGTTGCTACAAATGGTGAAATTGATACTGCAGTAGAATATGTCGCTAGTAAGATAATGCGAGAGAACATATTGAATGAGTCAAAAAGAACCAGTGGTAGGGCTTTAGATGAGATTCGCGATTTAGAAATTGAAGTTGGCGTACTTCCAAGAGTTCACGGTTCTGCCCTTTTTAGAAGAGGTAAGACGCAGTGTCTTTCAATTGCTACATTAGGCTCAACCAGACTAGCACAAACACTTGAAAGCTTCGAGGGTGAAGATGTTAAACCATTTATGCACCATTATAATGGGCCAAGTTATTCAATGGGTGAAGCAGGCAGATTTTCTTACTACCCAGGTAGAAGAGAAATTGGCCATGGCCATATTGCCGAAAGTGCTTTGCATAAAATGATGCCAAGTACTGATACTTTTCCTTACACAATTCGCGTTGTATCTGAAATTCTTTCACAACAAGGCTCAAGCTCGATGGCAGCAACTTGCGGAACATCATTGGCATTAATGAATGCCGGCGTACCTATTAAAGATCAGGTTGGTGGAATTTCGGTAGGCTTGATTACTAAAGATGGTGATTTAAATACTTATAAGCTGTTAGTAGATATTGAAGATGTTGAAGATTTCTACGGAGACATGGACTTCAAAGTAACTGGGACCACTAAGGGTGTAACTGCTATTCAATTAGACAATAAGTTAATGGGTGTTCCTGTAGCAATTCTTAAAGAAGCTTTCATTCTTTCATCAGCCGCTAGACAGAAAATTATTGCAGCTATGAATGAAGTAATTGCAAAACCAGCTGCCGAATTAAGTCAATACGCACCTAGAGTTACAGTATTACACATTAACCCTGCAAGAATTGGTGAGGTTATTGGCCCAGGAGGTAAGATCATCAAAGGGATTGTTGAAAAAGCAGGTGGCGAAGTTGATATCGATATCGAAGATGATGGTAGAATCAATATCACCTCAGTACATGCTGAAGCTGCGAAAATCGCAGAAGATATGATTAAAGCAATTGTGTTTGAACCTGTAGTCGGAGAAACTTACACCGGTAAAGTTGATAAAGTTATGCCTTATGGCGCTTTTGTAGATTTAACCGCTAATGCAACTGGCTTAGTACATGTTTCTGAAATGTCAGATACATTTGTAAAAGATCCAACGACTATTGTCAAAGAAGGACAAACCGTTAGAATTAAAGTAACCAAGGTTGACCCAGTTACCGGGAAGTTTTCTTTTTCAATGAAAGGCGTTGACCAAAACGCAGCATAATTTAAATTATCAATTACTAGCACTTGCCCATGAAAAGTGTGAGGGGTATTTATAATAGTATCAAGAGATTTTTAGTTGCAGAGCAAAATGAGATTATTGCAGCTGCAGGTGCTTTAATATTGATTAGTATAGTAACAAAGGTGCTAGGGATGCTCTTCCTCACCTTTGTTACTCGAGAATTTGGGGCATCGGTTGATACCGACTTGTTCTATTTGGCGTCTGTATTACCCGAGACAATTACAAATATTATCCTGCTTGGAGTAATATCAAGCTCGATAATCCCAATATTTATCAAAATTCGAGAAAATGAAGGTGAAAAGAAGTTTCTCGAGTCTTTCAATTCTACAATTAACATTAGCATCCTAGTTTTTGGAATTTTGGCAATATTAGCCGCCATCTTTTCGAGACAATTAATACCACTTGCCGTATCTATTGCTCAAAAAACAGACACTCTTTCACCCATGCAATTAGATCAAGTAGTATGGATGATGCGTATCTTATTAATCCCTCAGGTAGTTTTGGCAATAAGTGCATTTTTCTCTACTTACTTAAATATTTATCAAAGGTTTGTTGTCCCACAACTAGCACCTTTATTTTTTAATATTGGTAAGATTA
>CALARN010000007.1 GCA_937889205.1 uncultured bacterium | reverse complement strand
TCAACAATATCTCTTTATAATATAACTATGAAAATGAAGTTTAAATTTACAAATTCATTGTTAATAATTGGATTCTTTATGTTAGTGTTGGTTTCTAGCGCCTCACTTATATTTGCTTTAAAAATATGGCCTACAGACACTAGCACAAATGCCTCAATAGAAGGGGATTTTACTACTCAAGCAACAGGAACAGTTTTTAATAAAAAGGTTGCGGTTGTAATTTATAATCCCATCATGAATGATGGTCAGAAGTTAACCGCTAATAGAGGATGGAATGACCCAGACACTTTAATAGCTCAATATATAGACTGGTTGAAGATAACTACTGCAAATAAAGTAAACTATACTGTTGTTCATAGAAATGAGATAAACGACTTTACGACTTTTACAGATGGAAGAAAGTATAATCCAACCACTTATTTAGCTTGTTTGAGTAATAGCAATAATTGCTTTGTTAATACTGGCGGCAATTTAATGATGATGGATTATCCTACAACAATAAATTCTTTAGGAGTTTGCGGCCTTTTTAATAGTGGAACAATAGATGAAGTATGGATGATGGGTGCCCCGTATTTTGGCTGGTGGGAAGCAAACCAAGCAGGAGTTGGTGCATTTTCAACAAATGGCCCAGTAGTCCCGGACACAAGCTGCAATGCGCCTATGAATATCATGGGTTTTAGTTATGAAAGGGGTGTATCTGAAATGGTTGAAGATTTAATGCATCGCACAGAAGGAACAATTAGAACGGTCTATGGATCAGAAAACCAAAACAGCATTAGTCATAACTGGAATTACTTGACTTTAGTAGATTATTTATCTCCGGCGTATGCCTGTAGCGGATGTGGAACTTGTCATTATGCGCCAAATAGCACTAGTGACTATGATTGGTCTAATACTCGGTCAGTGAGTACATATTGTGATGAATTCTATGACTATCCTGATCCAATAAATATTAACAATCGTAAAACCGTAACTTGTAGCGAATGGGGTTGTAATTCACTCGGTTACTTTCGTTGGTGGATGAGGCATTTACCAACTCAACCTGGAGTTGCGCCAGATAATAAATATGCAGATTGGTGGAAATATATATTAGAACCAAATTCGGTTTATGATGAGTTGATTTATGTACCGCCAACAACAGCGGCTCCTACAACGATAAGACCAACTACTGTGGTTCCAACAACGATAAGACCAACTACAATTGTACCGACAACGAGAGTCCCGAGCTCGATTGTACCAACTACAGTATTACCAACAACAAAGTTGCCAACAGTCACGCCAACACAAACGGTAACAGTTACTGAGATCCCCAAAAATGAAGATGAGCTTCTTGCAGAATGGGAAGAGCATATAATTGTTCCAAGGGGAACTAATCAAGAAGATGATGAAGACATTATTGATATAACAAGTAAGCCGTTAATAACTTCAGTTATAACTGATAATCCAAAAGCCATCAATGAAGCGGCTGAAAATTTGAAGACGCTGCCTGTTGCTGCCAGGGCGGTATTGTCACTAACAATGTTTGGAATATCAGGAGCCTCTTTTGTTATCGGAATTAAAGCTTTTCTTAAACTACTTGTGTAACCCATAGTATTGTGATACAATGACGACCAGATATTAAAACTGGTTTTTAGGTTTTAAGATCGGATTTCCTCCTTTCTTAGCTTTACTCCATTTAAATTTTTCCCTAGGAATTGGTTTTATATTGTTCTCGTAAAAATATTTTACGGAGGGCTATTTTACGCCAGTTCAAAATAACTGGGGTTATTTTTAAGTGTTTAAAAATGTATAAGTCAAGTGGGAGCAGAAGACCTTTTAGTGGTGGTAACCGTAATGGTGCCGGTAGAGGTCACAGCTTCAATAAATTTAGATCAGGCCGTGGTAGAAGAAGTGGTAATAACTCTTCGAGGGGTAGTGTTATCAACAATGAGCGCTACATTAACAAGGCTGAATCAGTAGAATTTTCAGAATATAAACCTGTAAATCGATTCATTGATTTTAATCTTGATGAAAGATTATTAGAGAATATTGTGCGCAAGGGGTATACAGCACCTATGGCAATCCAAGATCAAGCAATCGGTCCAATTATGGCCGGTAAAGATCTTTTGGGTATTGCTAATACAGGTATGGGTAAGACTGCTGCTTTTTTGATTCCTTTAATCAATAAAATGGTTAATGATCAAAAGCAAAAAGTGTTAGTTATCACACCTACTCGAGAGTTAGCAGAACAAATAGAAACTGAGTTTATTAATCTCGCAAGAGGTTTAAGACTAAATTCAGTTTTAGTTATTGGTGGTGCAAGTATTAATAAACAATCTTGGTTACTGAGAAAACAATGGAATTTAGTAGTTGGTACTCCGGGTAGATTGAAAGATTTACTCAAAAGAAACATACTAAATCTAATATCGGTAAATAATCTTGTACTTGATGAGGTGGATCGTATGTTTGATATGGGCTTTGCCCAAGATGTTTCGGCATTACTTGAAGCTTTAGCTCCACAAAGACAGTCATTATTTTTTAGCGCAACTTTAGCTAAAAGAGAAGAAGAATTGGTGATGAGAAATTCAAATAATCCAGTTAAAATTAGTGTCAGAATTCGTGATACTGCAGCTTCTGTTGATCAAAACATTGTTAAGGTTAACGGAGACAAACCGAAGATTGAAGTATTACACGATATTTTGATTACAGAAGATGTCAAAAAGACTTTGATTTTTGCAAGAACTAAATATGGTGTAGAGAAGTTATCAGTAGAATTACAACGCAGAGGCTTTAAGGCTGATGCTATTCACGGTAAGATCGGAAGAGCGTCGTGTAGGGAAAGAGTGTAGATCTCGGTG
>CALARN010000006.1 GCA_937889205.1 uncultured bacterium | reverse complement strand
ACCCCCCCGCTGGTTATTAGAACTCTAGGAGATTTAGTAGGTAAGTCTTTATGCACCAATTCCTTTTTATCACGGCTATCAATCCAGTTCAGGATGCCTAATCTGTCAGCTTTGCCATGAAACTCTTTTGCTAGGTCACTAGGCCAGTTCTCATTTTTCTTCTTGAAATTAATCTTGGCCTGATGATTAATCATTTTAGTTAGATGTTCCATATGGTCTTTATGCTCTACAGGTATGATGATTACATCATAACCATCCCGCAAATCTTTAAAGACCATTTTTACTATTTCTACATTCCTATCATTGCTAGTCTTAGCCCATTTACTCGCCCCGTACCATGTACTATGTTTGGCTCTAGGTTTAGCTTTTACTTGATAGAACTTGATAGTAGGTTTCAGTGTAACTGTATCAATAACGGCGACAACCGGACCAAAGACCCTTGAAGCTAGTTTACTTCTAGAGTCCTTACGATCCGGTGTTGCAGTCAACCCAAGCCTATATTTCATATCAAGAGAGGCGATGAATCTAAGATATGAATCTGCCCCTGTTCCATGCTCTTCATCTACAATAGCAAAACAATAATACTTATTGATAATGTCTGCTACACGAGACAAGTCTTTGATAAATGATTGATAAGTTATCAAGAGAACGTCAGGAACACCTTTTGTTTCTATGAATTTCAACAGATTACTAAAACTTTCAGGCATGAAAATAGTCTGCTTTCCAGTCTCTTCCATAACCTCTGCTAGATTAGTAACTGGATTTCTTCCTGCTTTTTTATCAGATGCTTGCATCTTACCACGAACAAAACGTGGGGCGGGTACACCTACAGCAGTTTCATAGAACTGATTTAGAAGCTCTTTTTGATTAGCGATAATTACAGTACGCATCTGCATTTTAGTATAGCAGTAGGTAGCGATAACTGTTTTACCACTTCTAGGTGGAGCTACGATAACACCAGATTTCTTTTTCCACCATTTTTTAACAGCAGTACGCTGATCGGCACGAGGATTACCTTCACTATCCTTATCACCTAACCGGAACAGTTTACCTTTAAATTTAAAAGGGGTAGAAACAGGTTTATCTTTACGCTTGTCTATCCATTTAAAATCTTGACCTGATTTTTTAAGATAGGATTTAATGCTATAAGCATCTGCTTGGGGTAGAGACAGTACGCCTTCTTTATACTCTTTAGAATTGAAAAAACGATGCACACCTTGAAAGTGAGGGCATTCCTGACATACTTCATTTTCAGGCCCGCGATCAGGTCTGTTACTACATGGACCACATTTCGCATCGTTGTACAGAGTAACGACATAACGATCTACTATATCGACTTTAGGGATGAGCTTTTTAGGCATCCTAACCCTATCGGTCACTACAACTTTAGCTACCATCTAGCACTCTCAAAATTGATTCAGCTTCTGCTTCATCATTATTTACGGAGTCAATAATCGTGAGATTACGATTGTATAATGATTTATAGTAAGATAGCTGATCTATAAGGCTGTCAGCACACCGCATTCTGATACGGGAATTTGGTCTAGCATTATTTCTTCGATCATACGGATATGTAGGGTCTACTGGCCTATGAACCACAATTACTTTATGCGTAGTAGAAATGATCTGAAATAGCTTTTCGGCCTTTATCGAAAGATATTCGATATGTTCAATAGGAAGAGAGAAAGCAGTAGAATACCCGATGATATCAAGAGGGCATCTTTCGTATAGAAAAATATCTTCATCTACTTCATCAGAATTACTCAATTCCTTATAATTAGTTAGGATTCTATCTTCATAGATATCCATACCAGAAGTCTGTTGATGGATACCTATCGATTTATTATTTTCAAGATCCTCCCATGTAGGATTTCCTAACTGTTCGCGGATAGCTTGAAAACTCATACCTACTTTGTTTACACGTTTTCCAGAAAAACTAGACGGGAATTTATTTAAAAGTTCAGTCTTCCCTACGCTAGAAGAACCACATAGAAAAATAAAAGCCATTAGGTGTTCTTTCTTTTAAATTCGTGCAACTTAGTATAGATTTCAGAGGACTTATGAACTATATAGATACAAACCTCTGAAACTTCCATAGTTATTACCGGAATATCTTTGTAGAAACCGATCAGATCTAACTTATTTTTCTTTGCTTTAGTGGTTCCTTCGAAGAAGGACTTTACTTCACTAGGTATTACTACATTCTCTTCATCGGATTCATAGGATGCCAAAGCATCAGGGCTGACAGCAATAATGAACCCTAAATTCTTATGTCTTGGGCCTGTCAAGTTGTTTATTACATCGTCGATTTTACTATACGGGCGTACTATGAACTCACAAGTCTTTAAAATATCTCTCATCGGTATTTCCATCCCATCATTGATGCTGTATTTTCGAAGACTTTCTTCAATTGATCGCTGATATTATACCGCTCACATGCAGCGGTAATAAACATTTCAGGATCATTATTACGGATAGAGGCTGCTTGCCAATCGCATAACATTTCTACTTTATTAATAAGTGTCATGCCATAAACACCATTTTCATAATGTTCAGGGTGATGGCTATTATTAGCATAATGATGCTTCAACATAGGCTTCAAAATAGCTGTTCTACGTTTATATTCTGGCGAACCGTAGGTAGCGTTGCCTTCATTTTTATTAACATATTCCATAGCATCCAGCAGTGTCTTTTCTGGATCGCTATATTTACTTTCATCGTGAATAGTGCCGCGATTAATAAGCATCGTAGCCATGCTATTCAAATTCTTTGCGACGTTATGGACGTGTTCTCTGGTAGTGAGAGAGCTATCAAGCAATTTAGTTCTATCCAGCTTAATCAAAAGATCTTGGCTGATTAGGTAAGAATTACCCCCATCTACAATTACTTCATATTCATGGGGTTTATTGGTATAGCTATATACCAGTTTTCCTACTACGCCATCAACATATTCACCATTATAAAAGAATGAGACGATATCATTGAAACCATACTTAGGTGTATCGTTGTATAGAAACTGTAGCAAAGATAGATCGGTAATTTTAATATATTTAATACCTTTAGGTGTGTATCCAGTCAAAAGAGAAAGATCGGTTACATTGGATGCCGACCAAATAATCCCTCTCAAATCCTTTTCTTGCCCTATATAGTAAAATTTGTCATGAATATTCATTTTCTATCCCCGATGTAGAAAAACCCGCCAAACTATCAGCTTAGCGGGTTTTATTTAAATAACATTTTTATAAGTTCTTC
>CALARN010000005.1 GCA_937889205.1 uncultured bacterium | reverse complement strand
CAAGCTAGAGAAGAAAGCGCTAAGCAGTTAATTGATATTGGTTTTGATATTTACAGTTTTGGAGGAATCCCCGTACACGACACTCACTCATGGAAGAATGATGCACCTACAGGGTTTTATCAGGAGCTAATTGAATTCGTAGCGAATTTGATTCCGGTAGATAAAATTAGATACGGCTTAGGCATTGGGAATCCTGACAACTTAGCCTATGCAATTTCAAAAGGATGGGATATTTTCGATTGTGTTTTACCCACTAGGAATGCGAGACACAGCTACTTATATGTACACAAAGGGCAGGGCGACGTTGCCTATAAGCATTATGATGTCTTGCATGTTAAGACTAACCGCTACAAGTTTGATAATGGCCCCATAGATGCTGAATGTAGCTGTAGCACCTGTAAAAGCATTTCAAGAGCCTACCTCAAGTATTTATTGCATACAAAAAACCCAACCGGTTATAGATATGCTACAATTCATAATCTACAATTTTTCAACGATTTCATTGCTAATATAAAGACAGCCAAACATGCCTAAATTTGAACTTGCTGCAAAATTTAAACCATCACCAGAACAAGATAGAGTCATTAAAGAGCTCAAACAAGGACTAGATGCTGGCATAAGCGACCAAACACTTATTGGAGTAACCGGTTCGGGAAAGACCTTTATGATGGCTAACCTCATTGCACAAGAACAAAAACCGACATTAATCTTAGCGCATAACAAGACTTTGGCCGCCCAGCTATTTGCTGAATTTCGTAACTTTTTTCCTAATAGTGCTGTTAAATATTTTGTTTCCTACTATGACTATTATCAGCCGGAAGCATACATTCCACAACGGGATTTATATATTGAAAAAGAATCCGAGATAAATAAAACCATTGAAAAGTACCGTAATGCCGCTACCCAATCACTACTCACAAGGCCAGACACAATAATAGTTGCATCTGTATCATGCATCTACGGGCTAGGCGACCCTGACGACTACGAGGCATTGAGTCGTGAATTTACTACTGGTGGTAATTATAATCGCGAGAAAATTCTGCAACAGCTAGTTGCCATGCAATATGAAAGAGTGGCAAACGACTTTACCAACGGCACTTTTAGAGTAAGAGGGGATAATTTAGAAATTTATCTTACCTCTGAAGATGTCGCTCTCAGGCTTGAGTTTTTTGGAGATGAAATCGAAGCCATAAAACTCATTAATCCTTTAACTGGTGAAGTCTTAGAAAGACCTAATGTGTACAGATTGTTCCCTGCAAAACACTTCGTTACTCCCTATGAGAGGCTGAAATCAGTGCTACCAACTATTCGTGCAGATAAAGAGCGTGAAGTAGCTGCTTTTCAAGCAAAGGGTAAGCAAATTGAGTCATACAGGCTAGAGCAACGAGTCAATTTTGATCTTGAAATGATGCAAGAAACAGGGTACTGTACCGGCATTGAAAATTACTCCAGATACTTAGATAAAAGAGCTCCCGGCACACCTCCTGCCACTTTATTAGACTTCTTCCCCGATGACTGGTTGCTATTTATTGACGAATCGCATATCACCATCCCTCAAGTTAGAGGCATGTATAACGGAGATAAAATGCGTAAAGAAAACCTAGTTAATTATGGTTTTAGACTAAAAGCAGCTCTAGACAACAGACCATTGCAATTCGACGAATTTAGAAAAAGGCTTCACCAGACTATTTATACTTCTGCTACTCCAAATGAATATGAATTAGAGTTAAGTAAAAATGCAGCTAAGAAAGCAAACTTAAAAGGAACAGCCGAGATATTAATCAGACCAACCGGATTACTTGACCCTATAGTCGATGTAAGACCTCCAGATTATGCAGTAAAAGAACAACTAGTTGCTTCGCTAACAGAAGCCGGCTATACAGATATGTCAATTTTCCAAAATCCACAACAGAAAAGGAATCAAATTGATGACTTACTAGTTGAAATCCAGGCTACTGTAGCAAAATCACAAAGAGTATTAGTAACTACTCTCACAAAAAGAATGTCTGAAGATTTAGCCGGATACCTAGTTGAACTTGGCATTAAAGTGACTTATATTCACTCAGATTTAGATGCCATCAAAAGAGTAGAGATATTAAAAGATTTAAGACTTGGCAAATTTGATGTGTTAATTGGAATCAACTTACTTAGAGAAGGTCTAGATTTACCCGAAGTATCTTTGATTGCTATTCTAGATGCAGATAAAGAAGGCTTCTTGCGTTCGCACACAAGTTTAATGCAAATTATGGGTAGAGCTGCTAGACACGAACAGGGTAGAGTAATCATGTACGCACAATCGGTAACTAGAAGTATGAAGAGTGCAATCGATGAAACCTTCAGAAGAAGAAAAACCCAAGAGACATATAATGAAAAATATGGCATTACTCCAACAACTATTCAGAAGGCTATCGAAGACTCACTTGTCCGAATGGATAACGATAAAGACAAAGCTGATGGTGAAGAGAATATTAGTCTAATGAAAAGAATTGAAAACTTTCCGATACTTGAAACTAAGGCTCAAAAAGTTGTGCTTAAAGAAATTGAGGTACAAATGGAAATATTTGCTGACGCTCTAGAATTCGAGCGAGCGGCAGAGTATCGAGATTTATTGAATAACCTTAAAGGCGGCCACTAATTAAGCTTACTCTTAATATCTTCATTTATCTCTTCAGATTTAAAATCATAAATGATTTGAATTACTGCAATGATTGGAATAATTAAAACAGCGCCGGCTACTTGGAATAATGTATAACCTGCCAATACAGCTAAAATGGTGACAACTGGATCAAGACCAATAGCTTTCTTCATTACCTTTGGCACAATTATCATACCCTCTAACTGTTGAGTTAATATAAATACTAATGGGGTATAAATTATTAAAAATACATTGCCGGTAGCTAACGCAATCAATGTTGATAAAACACCCCCAATAGCAATACCGAATCCGGGAATTATCTCAATCAAGAACACCAACATGGCGATTGGTAAAGCATAATTATGCAAAGTATAGTCAGGAACAAACAACACGGGCACAGTTAAGCCTATCCAAATTACAACAGCTGCCGAAAGCATTAATAATAACTGGGCTCTTAACCACATGCCGAGCTTTATTTCAATTTTCTTAAAAAGCTTTGCATACTTTCCTCTAGCATCGTCTCCAACAAATTTCACAAATACACTAGTAACATCTTGCTTTCTTGCCAATAAATATACTGACAAAACAATAATCATACTAGCAAGTACTGTTGCCGAAGCAGCATACCCTAAAATACCGATAGCGCTAGATAGTCCACTTGTAAACAGTGTAATATCTACTTTTAATAATGAATTAACTACATCTCTTAGGTTTTCTTTGATTACTTCTGCATCAATAAAAGCAAATTGCTGAGGCAATGTATTATTTAGATTATTAACAATACTAAAAACAATATTAGGTATTTGCGAAATCAAGTTAGCAAGTTGCGCAAAAGCTTCAGTAAAAATTGTAGCTAAAAATATGCCAATAATGCCAAAAGCTAATAAATAGACAAGTATAATGGCAAGCATACGTGGAATTTTTTTAGATTGCATCCAATCAACTAACGGTCTAAATGCTGCATTGATAATATACGCAACGAAAAACAAAAAGAAAATTGTTCTTAATTGCCATGCAAACACAAAACCTATCAGCATCAGAATTGTTAAAAATATTGTCTTAGGTGAAATTTCAAT
>CALARN010000004.1 GCA_937889205.1 uncultured bacterium | reverse complement strand
TCAGCTAATGAAAGCTCTGCCACTTTTGATTCTAATGAAAAAATCTCATCTACAATTGGTGTAACTTCTTTTATTGCTCTGATATTTGGATCAAAATATTTTTTAAAGATATTTAACATAATATTTATAAAGTTAAGGATGAATTTATTATAGCTTTAACATCATAGCACAACTATGATTCAATTTTGAAATTGTAATTAATCTCTGAAGACTCCTCAATTTTTTCAAATTGGATTTTTTCTGTAGATATATTAGTGTATTTAACATGAGGATCAGAAATAGTCTCTTTTTTACTACTTTTGAAAACGAAGGAGCTGATTATATAAAGAACTCCAGCTAAAAAAATTACTGCAACAATAATAATAACAATTAATAGAAACCACTTACCCTTATCCATGCTAATCTTTATTGCTGTTAAAACTAAACTGAGCTAAAATCTCATATTTGGGCTCAGATCCTTTTATTAGCTTGCTTCTTAGTAGGTATAATTTTTCAGCAGTGAACTCTTTATCTATTGGCTGCGCTTTTTCTTTTATCAGTTCTTTAATTTTTCTTCCATAAGCACGGTTATTATTATGTTTAGATCTTGCTATGGTGAGATGATATACAATTTTTTTATAGTCTTTCTCTCTTTTTACATCACTAAGCTCGAGGTTCATTAATTGCTCATGTATTATCGAAGTAAGTTTTTGCATAGAAGCATTAGCCTCAATATTATAATAAAGTAGCGATGCAATCATTTGTTTAGGAAAACCATACTGCAGATTTTGGATCTTTACGACTGGAGAATACAATTGAGGTGTAATTCTTTCTAATAGTTCAATGATTTGTTGTTTACTATCTGGCGAGACTTCACTGCCTAAAAATTTTAAAGTTAAATGTAGTTGCTCTTGTTCGATAAATTTAAAATTTCTCATCTCTTTCGCAAATATGGTATTGTTTTTAGCAAGTTCACGTCTTAACTCTAACGGTGGTTGAAGCGCAATAAATAATCTCTCTAGACTTGGATCACGGGTAAAATCTCGTTTGCGTTTTTCTAATCTTTTCATTTTTCTGGTTGTACTAATGTGTAATTATTATCATCCACCTTATATAACATAGCATACTTGTTATTTTCAATGTTTTTAAACATAAAGCAATTATTTCCTAGTAATTCTAGTTTTTCTACAGCCTCAGCTGGATGTAGTGGCTTATCGTCACTATATACTTTTCTTTTAATATTGGGTACATATTCATCTAATATTGGAGCCAAGTTCTCTTCGTCAAAATCATTAGCTGGCATAATTTGTTTTAATTTCCATTCCTTTTGTTTAGACCAGCGAGGGTTCTGCCCATGATATCTCGATAATTTCTTCTGTAATGGATCAATAAGTTTGTCAAATGTTTTATTTATATTTGTCCCTTTATTCTCTACTTTTACAAAAGCCTGTGGCATTTTTACAGTTGCTTCAACTCTATATGTTGTAAACTTAGATTTCGAATTTGAAACTGGATCAATTTTGATTGTAAAGGAATCGTATTTATCTAGTAGCTTATCTAATCTGTCGATTTTCTCTTGAATGTACATCTTAGTGCTTTCTTGAAACTTATCGGCTCTTACTTGAAAGTTGATATTTATCATAATGAAACTTAATATAATAACTAATTATAATCATGTAAACGCATTGTAAATTAGGGCATTACCTAATTTAGGGGATAATTTCTAGCATTATTACAATTGCCATAGTTAGTATTAATGCATACTCAATAAATACCATTTTATTAATAATGAAACTATGTTTGAGATGATTAACGAAATTTAGATAGAGATAGCTTAGCATCGTAAGTATTAGGGTAGTTCTTAATGAACTTAAAATTCCAGTAAATACAAACATTTGTACCAATAAGAAACTGACAATAAAGAACACCTGCAGCCTCAAATTGACGTATTTATCATAGCGAATATTTTCAGTAACTATAAAAAAGAAGAGGTAGCAGATACTTATTAAAACAATAATCGACTGATTTATCCCCCAATAGTTTTTTGCCTCATATAATGCAAAAAAGAAGATAAAAACTGTTATTAGTGTCAATATATCATATATATATTGAGTCTTATGCTCGATAACTAATGTCTTTCTGAAATATGCATAGATATTAATAACTAAAATGAAGAAAATATAGCTTTGAATAATAATCAACATTATATTTATTAATGGAATTTTTACAAAAAACATAACTGCCCAGAAACTAATTATCTCTACAATGGGCAATAAAAAGTGGCTAAGAAAATGGAATACTTGTTTTGAAAATGAATGTGAATAAATGTTGAGCTTATGCTTAAATGATTTCAGATTTCTAATTAACAGCAGAATATTTAATAGAAAGTAACAAATATACCCGATAACTAAATAAGGTAATAGCTCAATTTTTGATGTACTTAATAGATAATAACAGAAAAACAATACCAGCAGATTGAGAATAGATATGGTTTTAATTTTTGAGGATGTCTGTTTAAAAATATCCATTATTTTATTTTAGTAAGATTCCGGTAAGAATATCTCCTGTTGAACTTCCTAACAAGACTATTACTGCAAGTACTATAAATAGAATTATATTTAAATGTGGTAGACTACGCTGTGTGTTAGTTAAGCCACTCTTCTTTAAGACAAAATAATCAATCCCGAATAAACCTGACATAAATAATAAAAATGAAAAGTTAATTATACTTGTTTCATTTTTAAAATTAAAAATACCAGAACCTTTAAATAGATTCACTTCTAAACCATTATTTGTGGACTCAGATAATACTGTAGCAGTTCGTATTTCTAAATTGCTGGCATTTCCAGCTTTATCATTTGCAGAAATTATAATACTTGGCGTATTCTCAGGATTGAAATTGTTTACAAATAATTGCCAGGTACCGTTTCCACCTTTTTGAAAATTCTCGTTTAGATTGACAAGCTTAACTTGATCAGCACTATCAATGTTCAATTCAAATAAATATCCTGACTCTGCAGCAGAAAGCTTAAAGCTTGTTGAATTGATTTTAGGTGGGGTTGTATCAATTATTACTTTTACCGAATTTGAATTTATATTTCTTCCAAATGTTATTCCATTCGCATAAATCGAGTAATCACCTTCTTTAATAAACTGATTACTTGTTGGTCTATAAGTAAATACTCCTTCAGCTAGATTAATATCTGCCAATTTTTCAGAATTTGCATACAGTGTAACCGATTCAACTTCTTTACTCTCACCTTTGATGATAAAATTATTGTTTTTAAAGGCGTCACCATCTCTGGGCTCAGTGATATTTATTCCACTAGAAGTATCTTCTTTATCTAAATCAACTTGCATTTTGGTGTTAATTAAATCAAATCTGTTACCAAAATGTACAACAATAACAGTATTACTTTTTATCCCTTGATAATCACCTTGAGCAAAACCAATACCAATCTCAGTAAATTTAGTATTGAGAATATTTTCTCTATGTGTTGGGCTATCTAGCCAAGCTGACATAACTACATTATTATCTACGAAGCCTTCAGCTAGATTTTCTCCAGCATAAACATATACATACCCTGCATCATCAAAAAAATCCCAAGGAGATTTTCCTTCAGGACAATAATGTGACCAACAATCTGCCGCTAACATTGCACGAGCTTTGGCAGTAGCCGAATTAATTAGTAATGGATTAATTGTTAGTTCTGCTAAATCACGCTTTGCTCTCTCTTCATTATGCATTCGATAAAGACTTGAAAAGTCCACAGCAGCTGCAGAATAAGTCATACTAAGGCCACCGATAATCATATTGACTATGATTAGGACAATCAGATAAATTGCCAGCATTGGTTTTCGTAATAGAAAAGCATGATACTTGCTGACTTTGTATATAATATTATTTGCTTTCATGTTTTAATTACCCATTTTTTCTAATCCCATATCTCTAGCTAATTTTTGAATGGCATATTGCTGATCAATTACAGCATTTGCCCATGTCCCACACTGTGGGCCACAATATGTTCGAGCCATCAATTCTGGACTAGACAATATGTTGTAATAACCCTCACTCATTCGTCTAGAAATATTGATGATGGCTTCATCAAAATTTTTAAAAACAATTCGATTTTCACCCGAACCTCCCCATCCCCAACAATTGAATTGTTGTGCAGTGATATTTTGAGTGCATAATTTTGTTTCAGCATACACAATTGCTGCAAGTAAGGTACAGTCAGAAGGATAATCATATTTATCACACATTTCTACCATTATATCTGCATGCCCATAAAGAGGTGATTTATATTTTAAAAAATATTGATCTAATACTAAAGCACGATAATCTCTTGTGTCTACATTCAGTTTTGCAGATTCAAGGGGATGCAATTGTAATGAGGGTAAAATTACATTATCTGAAGCAACAAAGGCTAGGGGATTAACAGAATAATTAACATTATCTTGATGCAGAACCAATTCAAAAGTAATCAAGCTTAAAATTAAAGCTATAAAAAAAATCAAAAACTTCTGTTTATGTTTATAAATTTTATTGAATACTTTCAACTATCGGAATCTCATAAAGTAAATCTAATTCGATTGCTCTATTAAACGAACCCATGTCAGAATATATAATACTTTTTACATAATGAACAAACGGATCGTAAAAGTAAAGCTCTTCGGCAGTTTTTATAAGTGAATGTGCTTTATCTATTTGCCCCTCATTAAATGAATTTAAAGCCTGTGCAGCAATATAACTTGCTCTTTCTGCAATATTTAATTTCTCATCTGCAAATGATACTTGCTCAATAATTAGTGGAATTATTAAATAATCTTTACGATATGCTGCAATCTTCATTGCCATAAAATGAACTTCAGTCGCATTATAATGCATCTTACTTGCTACTCCTAAATAAAATTTCCAATATAGTTCATATTCGTGATAATTATAAAGTACCTTAAAGACTTCGAAATATTGTGGCTCATTTTCGACATCAAAACTTAAAATCATTTGGGTAATAATTTCTTCTACCTTATCATCAAACTTGCTACAAATATATGCCTCTAATAATAAGACATTGGCATTCAAATCATGTGTCGTATGTTTTCTTAAACTCTCTAAATCTTGAATCGCAATATTGTAATTTTTCAAATTAATATTGATAATTGAGTGAAATAGCAGTGAATTTTCATAGTATTTATTAATGTTAAACATATCCTCTGAGTAAATATTTGCGTATTCCCACATACCAACATTAACTAATGCAAAGGCAATGTTTGTTTTTGCCACTAATTCAGATTCTGCCAACGAAACATTTGCAAAGTTTGCTTCATACTCGTTGGCAACATATTGAAACTGACTAGGTAATTTATTTTTAATGTCATTAATCTCAGCTATCTTATTAGTGCCAAAATTTAATTCAGTGATATAAACCAAGAACTTAGAGCTATTTGTTAATTCATCAATACGTATCACATCTAATAAGCTAGTCAATGCCGCACTGTTTCGAGTTAGGTTAATAGCCTTCAATACTATTGTTAAGCTAGCTTCATCCTGAGAACTATTTGCAAGCGATTTCAAACCATATTGAATTGCTTCGTCATATTTCTTAAGCTCATAATTTGTCAAACAAAGAGCTTTAACAATCGTAGGATTATCAGTACCAACATATTGAGATAACAATTCATAACTTTTTAAATACTCACCTTTTAATTGATAAATACTATTTATTCCTATCACCGCAGCTATATCTTGAGAGTCTGCAATTATTAAATCGCTGAACATTCCTAATGCATTATTGTAATTGCGGGCCTCTAACTCAATAATTGCTAATTCTAGTTTAGTCTTCGTTTCAATTTGTAATATTTTAGAATTGTAATTATGAATTGTAACAGCAAATAAAATAACAATAACCAGAATTACTGGTAGGGTTAATAATGCTATTGTTAAAGTTTTTCTGAACTTCATAAATATAGTATAATTAAATCTCTATTAAAACGCTAGATAATTAATGACTCAACATTATAATATTAATAAAGTAAGAAACTTTGCCATCATTGCTCATATAGACCATGGCAAATCTACCCTGGCTGATCGTATATTAGAAAAGACAGGTACTATTGATATGCGTATTAAGCAGGACAGGGTGATGGATACGCTTGAACTTGAACAAGAAAGAGGTATAACAATCAAATTACAAACAGCTAGAATGAGTTTCGTATATTCTGGTGAAGATGAGCGATATAAAAGTGACGAACCTTATATTATTAATCTTGTTGACACTCCAGGTCATGTAGATTTCTCTTATGAAGTATCGCGTTCATTAGCTGCATCTGAAGGGGCTATTCTACTAATTGATGCAGGGCAGGGGATACAAGCTCAAACACTGACAACATATTTCAAAGCTTTAGATAATGATGTAGTTATTATTCCTGTAATAAATAAAATAGATTTGCCAAGTATTGATATTGCAGCTGTTGAGCAAAGCTTAATTGATACCTTTGGATTTCATCAAAGTGAAATAATTAGAACATCTGGTAAATCAGGGGTTGGAGTTATCGAACTGTTAAACAAGATCGTTGAATTAGTACCACCACCACAACCTACAGGCTATGAAAAAGCCAGAGCTTTAGTCTACGATTCTTTTTATCATGATTATAAAGGAGTTGTTGCTTTAATAAAGGTAGTAGATGGTGAATTTGCTTTTGGAAAAGAAATTGCTACTTTGGGAACAAATATGCATGTTGAACCTATTGAACTAGGCTATACAAAGCCTGACTTAAACCCTTCGCAAATTATTCATACCGGTGAAGTTGGCTATATTGCTACGGGACTTAAAGACATTCGTGCCATCCATGTTGGCGATACTATTGTGCTTAAAGAAGAGCTTATTAAAAACAATGTTGAAGCTCTTCCCGGTTACCAGCCCCCCAAGCCAATGGTCTTTGCTAGTCTTTACCCGATAGATGCAGATGATTTTGATGAGTTCAAAGAGGGTTTAGAGAAGCTTGCCTTGAATGACGCAGCATTAACTTATCAGAAAGAATCATCAAAAGCTTTAGGATCAGGCTTTCTTTGCGGTTTTCTAGGACTACTACACATGGAAATCACACAAGAAAGACTTAATCGCGAATTTGGGATTGATTTAATCACCACTACACCTAGTGTGGAATATAAAGTAAAAATTGGCACAAAAGATATGAGTAAAGTTCCTGAACTTGTTACCTGCTTTAAAGATGAAGACGATTATTTTCACATTCAAACCGCAGCTGAATTTCCTGATAAAGTATTTGTCACTGAAATTCAAGAGCCATGGGTAAGTCTTGAAATTATTACCCCTGAGCAATATATTGGTTCAATCATGGATTTATGCCAAAAAAATAGAGGCGAGTATAAATCGATGGAGTTTGTGAGTAGCGAACTTATTAATGGCACAAAACAGACAGTTCTAAAATATGAAATACCGGTTGCTGAAATTATTACCAATTTCTTCGACAAACTAAAATCTGTATCTCAAGGTTATGCTTCAATGGACTACACTTTTCATAGCTATCGAGTTAGTGACATCATTAAAGTTGCAATTATGATAAACTCTGAAAATGTTGAAGCGTTGTCATTTTTAACACATAGCACAAATGCTGAATTTAAAGGTAGAAAACTAGTATCAAGGCTTGGTGAGTTAATTCCTAGACAGCAAATCCCTATTCCTGTACAAGCGGCAATTGGCTTTAAAGTATTTGCCAGAGAGACTATTAAAGCTTATCGTAAAGATGTCTTGGCTAAAATGTCGGGTGGTGATGTAACTAGAAAGAATAAGTTACTTGATAAACAAAAGAAAGGTAAGAAAAAGGCAAAAGAGAAGATGATTGGTAAGATTAATGTACCGCAAGAAGTTTTTCTGAAGGCTTTAAAGTTAGATTAATCTTGTAAAACTTCAAGTTTAATAACTGTATCTAATTGACTTGGTGCCTCTTCTGAGTATGTTTTCACATATAGTTTGAACAAAGATTCAGTATTTGGTTTTAAACTTACGACCAAGTCATATACCTGTTCATCTTCAAAATAGTCGTAAATCAAATACTCCTTATCTGCAACAATTCCTGCAACTTTGTAATATTTAATAACCTCTTCTGGAATTACAACCGAAATCGCAAACTTGCGCTCCTCATTCGTGTTATTACTTAACTTCATTAATTCATACACTTGTTCTGGATTTATGTGGGATACTGCAAATGAATAACTAGCTTCAAAATTATTTTCGCTGCCAATATACTTTGTTTGCTCAAAGAGTCCAGATTCTAATAACTCAAAAGGTAATGAGCTAATTTGTGTACCTAAAACAACAGCTTGTTTGTTACTAGGAACAGGGTTAAGACTCCAAATAACAGCAAATGTAAAAGCAAATATGCCTAGTAATACTGAAGCTAAAACAACTTCTGTAATTGTATTTACAATTTCGCGCTTTTTTCTCATAAGATTAAAAATTAATTTAATTTTAATTTACTGAGTAATGACAACCCTTTATCTTTAGATAATCTTGAGGTTTTAGAATTTGTGAAAAATTCTAGAGACTTAAGTGCATTGTTCCATTCAGTATCGTCTCCATTATGTGGTATTAAATGTAAATGTGCATGAGCAATCTGTCTACCGAAACTTAACGAATCAACATACTTATAACCTAATAACTTGTAATGATTGGCAATTTTCTTTGCCACTTTCATATAGTCACCTATTTGTGAAGAATCCCAAATGAAATCTATATGTTGTTTTGGAATTAAGAGAGTATGACCAGGTGTAAATTGAGAGATATCTAAAAAAGCAATATAACCTTCATCTTCATATACTTTATAACAAGGTATTTCTCCTGCTATTATTTTACAGAATATACATTCAGGCTTCATACAAATTTCTTAATGAGTTGGCTATAGTATAGCTTTATTTCTTATTTAAAATCAAATTTGTTCCATGCATAATTGTAGGGACATCTAAACCAAGCAAAGATAATATTGTTGGAGCAAAATCTTCAAGTGATTCTTTTTTATCAAGTTTGCACTCTATATCGCTAACTAGAATAAATGGCACAGGGTTAATTGTATGTTGTGTGTGAGGCTGATTACTCACATAATCCCACATCTGTTCTGCATTACCGTGATCGGCTGTGATTATAAGGGCATATTCATGTAATTTACCCTCAATAGCTTCATAGATTTTACCAATGCAATAATCTAACGCTTCAATAGCAATTAAGGCAGCTGCATAATTACCAGTGTGGCCTACCATATCAGCGTTAGGATAATTTACTACAATAAAATCAGTTTTATTTTCAACAATTTTTTCTATCAGTTTTTCTGTAATAACAAAAGCGCGCATCGAGGGTTCAACATTATAATACGGTTTAACAAACCTATTTGATTTAATTAGTTCCCATGTTTCATTAGCCATTTCCTTCTCTTTTCCGCCATTAAAGAAATATGTCAAATGTGTATATTTTTCTGTTTCGGTTAGATGGTACTGAGTTTTATTGTTAATCGATATAGTCTCTGATAAAGTATTTGTAATTAATGGTCTAGGAAAAGCAATATCAGTTTTAATATCTTCAGAAACTTCAATAAAAGTAGTTATCTGCAAATTTTCAATATTTCTATCTTGCAAACCTTTAACAATTTGATAAAGTCTATCGCTTCTATAATGTGAAAATATGACAGCATCATTCTCTTTGATTATCCCCTCTGCATCAAGTATGAATTGTCTAAAAAACTCATCTGATTGGTTTTGATTATATTCAAAATCTATGGCATTATTCCAATTACTTACAGGCATTCCTTTGCCATCAACTAATAGATCAATTGCTGTATTTGTTTTATCCCAATCTCTATCACGATCTAAAAAATATCGGCCTTGAATAGTTGCCAATTTAACATTCCCATGTTTAGCGATCTCCTCATCAAGCATTTTAAAGTATTTAGCAGCCGACCTAGGTGGGGTATCTCTACCGTCACAAAAAGCGTGAACAAATACTTCTTTAACATCTTGCTGTTTAGCAAGCTCTAGTAATGCATTAAGATGTTCTGTAGTACTATGAATACCACCATCAGAAAGAATGCCAATAATATGAAGACGAGATTTATTTTTTTTAGTATGCTCTGTTGATTTAACCAATGCATGGTTTGTAAAAAAAGTCTTTGTAGCAATCTCGGCATTGATCTTTGGTAAATCTTGTAGAACAATTCTTCCTGAACCCATTGCCTGATGATTGATTTCTGAAGTGCCAGACTGTCCTTCAGGTAAACCTACAGCTAAACCATCAGTTTTTATTTGCACATTAGGATATTTTGCAATTAGCTTATCAATATTAGGGGTTTTAGCATTAGCGATTGCATTGAATTTATCAGGCTTGGCAATACCAAAGCCATCAAGAATAAGCATAATTACTTTTTTATTATATTTCATTATTACTAAACAGATAAATTTGAGTTAGAAGTATATCACTGCAATAGGTTTTATACCATCAAATCACGACCAGTCATTTCGATTGGTTTCGGAATACCTAATAGCGCTAAGCAAGTTGGGGTAACATCGGCTAAAATCCCAAAAGGCAACTCTCTAGTGTCAAAGTCATTA
>CALARN010000003.1 GCA_937889205.1 uncultured bacterium | reverse complement strand
TTAGATAATGTCTGTAATCAGATATTAGAGCTTGAAGATGGGAAGATATATAAGCATAAAGGTAATTACCAGTATTATCTGGAGAATAAAAGAAACAGATTGACTAATCAGAATATCGAAATAGATAAAACAAGAAAACATCTTAAGAAAGAACTCGAATGGGTGAGAAGGCAACCGCAAGGCAGACAAGGCAAAGCAGTAGCTAGAGTCGATGCCTATTATGAAACTAAGTCACAACTTGGCAAGAAACGCGTAGAAGAAACTGTCAAATTAAGCTCAAATTACACCAGAATGGGTACTAAAGTTCTGAGATTCATGAATGTATCAAAGTCGTTTGGTGATAAAAAAATACTTAAAAACTTCACCTATGATTTTATTAAAGGTGAGAAGATAGGCATTATCGGCAAAAATGGCGTTGGCAAAAGCACATTTCTTAACCTAATAATGGGTGAGCTTGCAGCCGATAGCGGCAAAATCATAACTGGTGATACCATAGTCTTTGGATACTATTCCCAATATCAAACAGAACTAAACAACACACAAAGAGTAATCGAAGCAATTAAAGAGGTAGCCTTAAAAATCAAACTCGATGATGGCACTGAGCTTTCAGCCTCTAAGATGCTTGAAAGGTTCCTATTCTCGCCCAAAGAGCAACAAACTGAAATCTCCAAGCTAAGTGGTGGAGAAAAGAAAAGAATCTCACTGCTGAGAATATTAATGACAAATCCAAATTTTCTAATACTAGATGAGCCAACAAATGATTTTGATCTCATGACGCTTGAAGTCTTAGAAACATTCCTAAAAAATTTCAAAGGCTGTTTGATAATCATCTCGCATGATCGCCATTTTATGGACGCTCTTGTTGATCACACCTTTGTTTTTAAGGGAGACGGAGAAATTAAAGACTATCCGGGAAATTATAGCGATTACAGAAGAAGCCTAGAGCAGGAAACACCAATAACAAAGCAAAAATCTAAACAAGTAGTGCTTTCTAGAAATATCACAGATAAAGACGAAGCTAACAAGCTTTATCGAGAGATTCAAAGCCTTGAAAGAACTCGTGATAAACTCAAAGAGAAAATGTTTCAAGCCGGGGCCGATTATGCAGAAGTAGGAAGAATAGCAAAAGACATCAAGCAACTAGACTTAGAGATTGAAAAGAAAAACGAACAATGGCTTGAGTTGAGCGTCGAATAATTACGATTTGTTAGCACTAACTCCATCTTAACAAGTACAAAAGGGCCCTGTTATTACAGGGCCTTAACAGTTATTTGCTAAATTCTTATTTACTTCTAATTGAACTAACAATATCTACAAGAATTGCTTTTGCAGCATCTAATTGTACTGAATTGTCGATTCTTAAAGAGACGCTTATTCTGCTACAATCCTGAATATTTACTCCAAGAATATCTGGAGAGCCGTTGAAATAATAAGTGACATAACCATTCCCAGGTAAAACACCAAAAGGCACATATTTGTTATTTATCAACAATGTATCTGTACTTTCGGTACCATCCCAGGGCTTAGGATTAATTTCAAGTTGAAAGCTCATTTTATTATCTGCAGAATTAATATATAAATCTTCACCGGTTTTTGGACCGGGTCCCATTGGATAAGCTTGAGCTTCAATCAAAGTCCAATCTTGAGGGTAATCAAATTGATAATTAAAAGCAATACTTTCAAAGTTATTACTTGTAACATTTACAGTAGGCGTAACTTGCTGAGTACCGCCTACCTTTAGCGCTTGGGTTGTATTGGGCGATGCCGAAGCTGTACCTGTTATAGAATTATCATTATTAAGTGGTTTGCCATTTTCACTAGCCATATTCACTAGACTAATTGCTAGTACAATTACTGCTACGCTTAATAATAGAATAATACTAATACCACCAATAATTAAAGGTAAATAATTATTCTGAGTACGATTAACCTTTAATGAATCTGCCGATAGATTGTTAGTATTTGTCAATCCAGCTTCATTGAGCGATTTAGTTTCCATTAGAATAATAATTAATAAATTTAATCTATTACACTATACTCTAACTGTTTCAAGCTAACCACTACTTAAGTTAATAAAAATTATAGCCCTTTACCTCAACGCTTGAAGCAACCCTGCAGCATGTTGTCTACCCCGCTTTGTAAGATTATATTGACCATTATTGGGGTTAATACTCCCGATTACATTTGCCTTTTTTAGACCACTAAGAATATTATGACCGGTTGTATATATTGCATGCATTTGATCTGGATTTAATTCTTCTTCACCCTCTGACAGAGGCTCCATATCACTAAGCGTCAAAGCGTTCACACCCAAAACTATTTGTGCTACATCGTCTCCTAACGGCCGAGGAAAACTCAAAACACCTGATGAGATTCCTATTAGTAATGCATTTAATCCTATCAATGTTTGTGGGTCAACTTCACCAATCTCATTTGCGGCGGCTTTGATAGGCCCGTAATTTGCTTTACCTGTTAATCTGTCAAAACCTGTAAGTATATCCATTATATATTAGTTAATAGTTAAATCTGCTGCAGTTAGATAAGATTCTGCAGTAGGAGAAATATTTTGTGTAATACTCTGTAATACAAACCCTTCATCATACTGAATAAATATTACTTCTTTGCCTGTATTTATATCTCTAAAACCAGTATAAATCAACTTTACTTGGATTTTTTCACCATCCATTGTTTCGATTTCTTCACCATCCATTGTTTCGATTTCTTTACTCACTACTACATAGTTTGCTATTCCACTATCAAGATTTCCTAAATCGAATAATGTTGGTAATTTTTCAACATTATTAAGAGGTATACCTATCAATTCAGGGTTTGCGGCGCCATCTTCAATATATCCAAATTGTTCAATTGGCTCATTTGAGTCAGCATCAGTAAGATGCCAAGTAACATCTACCCCTTTTGCAGCAATAAAAGGCGCAAGAGAACTGAATTTCTCATCGCCACCACCAGTTAAGTACATTTTGTAAGATATTAAAGCTTCTGAGCTATTAACAACAAGGGCTTCGCCTGTGGCAGGTCCACCTTTTTTGTAAAATTGCGCAGTTGCCGTAATTACATCAGAAACATCTGATTGCATAAGCTCCGGATCAAGCTCGGCAAATCCACGATGTGGAAGTACCAAACTAGTTCGTAACTCTTGAGGAATTGGCAGCATAAAATTTGCGCTACCTCGCAGCATTGCTGTCATCGTAGTTCCAGATACAATATCTGCTCCAGTACATGTTATACCCTCGTTATTATTATCCCTCCCACAAATATTTATTGTACTCTTATCTAACTCTTCCATTTGCCAGTACATGGCAACATAACCAAAGAGATCTAAACCAGTTCCGGCCCACCCCATAATTACACCACCTTTTTGTAATGATCGCCCAAGTTTATTTAAGTGACTAGAATTTCCATAACTACCTTTAGCTCTAGGGATTGGGATATCTGGGTCGGCAATTAATAAATTATCAAAATCTGCTTGAGAACCAATTTTTACCCACTTACCATCGGAACCTCGTACCTCTACGACACCTCCGGAAGCAAAAAACCCCTGTAACATTTTCTCGGTATACATTGAAGTCTGTGTTGCCGGCATCTTACCCATTAGAGCGGCTTGTTCACCAGATAGATTATATGACTGAATTCTACCATATTTGTTTTGTATTACCGCAACCGAACCGGCCACGCCACCATCAGGAGTGGTTACTACAACTTGTAAAAATTTACTATTTGAACCGGGGCTTGTACTTTTACTGACAACTTTATATTCTAAACCACTAGCTGTATCAGGCACAATTGAACTACCCGATTCTAATTGTGCGAAGGTTGTGGGATTATTAAGAGTACTATTGTTAACAACTTTCTGGATTTCAATTGCATCAGGGGAACCTAAAAAAGCTAGAACACTATGTCTTAATTGTTGATGAGCTGCAAGCCCCTTTGGTAGAGTAATTTCACCTGCGTTTGTTTTAATAAACCCAACATAATTACCTCCGGCGTCACGGATTTCAACAACTAACGGGCCATGAGCCCTTGTAGGTGAGCGCCCCTCCATTGCATTGCCAATATTATAACTTCCTCCAAGGTCACTTTTATTAATAGTTATTACTGAGCCATCCGGCTTATGTACAGTCATTTTTCCTACCGTAACATCCGAATTACTTAATTGCAAACCCGCCCCTGCTTCAAATAAACCTCTATAGAGCTGATCATCTGTATATTTCGTGCGTGGAATATTTACAAAATCATCATTTACTACACTAGATAAATGCTCCATTGCTTGAGAGCTAATAGACCCGGCCGGGGTAAGATAATTATTCGCTGTATCTTTAATAAGCAAAACCTTAGTTGGTTCAGTTGTCCCTGAGGGCCCAATCGAAGGGTCGAAATTAAGCATTTGTGCTTGATCAGGTCGTAATTCTACAACTGTTAATTGATATTGCATTTTAAGCTGCTCTGGATTGTTTACTGCTAATTTTTCAATATTTGCAATTACTACACGGGGGTCAACGCCTGCAATTTTTTCAAACGTTCCCGCATCTCTAATTGGCGCACTTGGAATTTTAATAGATTTTTGTTGAGCTGGTTCAGGACTAATTGATTCCCATCCGCCGGCTGCTGCAGCTACTAAGTTCCCACTAGTTTCTGGAACTAATGCCTGTATTGCAGTCTGAGCTAGACGACCGGCCGTGGCAATACTAAGTTCAGCAACTTGTCTTTCAGTTAAAGGCGTTTCCATTACAACCCCCGAAGCATCGGTGGTGTATAGAATACCAGTACCATCTTCATTTAATGAAATGTTATTTGCTTTTGCTACGACTTCAACCCAGTTACTTAAAGCATCTGGTAAAGTAAGTGAAGGTTCTTTCTCAGCTAAATCTGCTTGAACCAATTCAGAAACACCGCCTTGGCGCATTTCATCACCTGATGCTTCTGCCATTACTTTTACAATACTACCAGGAGTTGGTGGGACATGATTATCAATATGTTCATTGTAAATTGCGACTGCCCCTTTTACTGTTGCATCCATTGCACGAGCAATTAAATCAGGATGTTCAGGCTTAGCTGGATTTGATTGCAAGGCCCTATGCAACGCTCCACCTAACACAGATTCTTGGGTGGTCATTACAAGCCCCCCTTCTTCTACTCTTACTTGAGGGAATAAATGGAGTGTATCACTATTATCATGGCTTGAATTAATACCGCCTATGCTTTCAGTTCCACTTGTCTGCCCTAATCCCATCGCAACATTGCCAGCCATAAGAGATAACGCTGCACATAAAAATACAAGTCTTTGTGTGGTGGTTAATTTACCAAAATCCAATTCAGCCTGACCTATTTGAGGTGGAGTACAATCAATTACTAGGCGTCTGTTAAACCTATTGTTATGAGATTGAAGATTACCAATCCCTTTGCGCCCTTGATTGTTAAGATGACCAATATTTCTAAAATTAGTATTGTTCATTTATAAATAATTGAAACGCGCATATTATAGCATGACTATATCTCCTATGTAAATACTATGAGTTATTCATGAGAATAAAAAACTATGCAAAATTTTCTTATTCTTCTTGCTTTCATTTAAACTTCTATGATAACCTTGCTTCATTACTTCAAGTATTTTCACGAAGTTTTAACATTATGCAAACAAAAACAAAATATGTTTTTGTCACAGGTGGTGTAATGTCAAGTGTTGGCAAGGGTGTAGCGACGGCATCTTTAGCCTTTCTCCTCAAAAAACGCGGTTACAAAGTCACAGCAGTAAAATACGAAGGATACCTCAATGTAGATGCAGGCACAATCAACCCCATAGAACATGGGGATCCATTTTTGTGCGCAGATGGAACAGAAGCCGATATGGATCTGGGAACATACGAGAGATACCTTAATCAAGAAATGCAATGTCACAATTTCTATACTTTTGGCAAGGTATTGAATACTGTAATTCAAAAAGAAAGAAACATGTATTATGGCGGAGAAGATGTAGAACCAATTCCACACGTCAGAGATGAAATGATTGAAGAGATTGTTAATGCCGGTAAGCTAGATAATGCAGATATTGTTTTCACTGAGCTTGGGGGTACAGTTGGTGAACCAACAAACTCAATGAACTCAATCTACTACGAAGCGATTAGAAAAATGAAGATGATGTATCCTGGGTCGGTGTTACATATGCATGTGGGTTATATCATTTTCCCCAAACACCTAGGCGAACCCAAAACAAAACCCATTCAAATATCTATTAGACTACTTATGTCACATGGCATTATGCCGGATTTTCTGATTGTCAGAGGTAGTGAGCATATCGATTCAAGAAGAAGAGAATTACTGGCAAGATTTAGCGACCTTGATAAAGATCATTCTATCGGGGCAGAAGATGTAGATAACATCTATAAAGTCCCATTAATGTTTCAGGCTCAAAAGTTTGACGAGACTCTCATAAAAGATCTTGGGCTCAAATTAAAACCACTAAACATAAAAAAACTTAAACGCACTTTAGAATTTTTAGACAAAAAACCAAAAGGCGAAATCACTGTAACCATTGCAGGTAAGTACTTCAAAAGTGGTTCTCATGTAACAGCCGACTCTTACTTTGCCTTAATTGAAAGCATTAAACACGCATCTTGGAAAAGTGGTATTAAGGTTAATCTTAACTATGTAAGTACAGAAGATGTTGAAAAGAAAGGAGAAAGCTTACTTAAAGGAAGCGACGCCATCATTGTACCGATTGGTTGGGGAAGCCGGGGAGTAGAAGGAAAAATTACCACTATTAAATATGCCAGAGAGCATAAAGTCCCCTACCTAGGATTATGCTATGGCATGCAGCTTGCCTGCGTTGAATTTGCTAGAAATGTTGCAGGTTTGAAAGATGCCAACTCTGAAGAGGTTAATCCAAAGTCAAAGCATCTAATCATCCATAGCATTCCTTTTAATGAGAAATATCAAACTATTAAAGGGAACGGTGTCAGCATGAGACTTGGCACTTTTGAT
>CALARN010000002.1 GCA_937889205.1 uncultured bacterium | reverse complement strand
CCCTTGATTTTAATTGCTTTTATCATTAGGTGTTTTATATTTCTGTGATATAATTATCACCGCCCTATCAATCTGATTATATATTGGAAGAATTTATTATTCAATGGTAAACGAGAGGCCGTCCCTAACAGAAATAAATCATATTTACAGAGGTATTGGCCTACCAGCTTTCACCGCAGCCGTAGCAACCCTAGTAACCAAGACAATGAGTCTTATTCCCGATTGCAATCGTGGAAACGAGCCGCGATTGCCCTCTGAAATCATTTGGGATGCAATACCACGCAGAGATCGTTTCTATACTGCCGAAATAAGATTCAATGATCCCTTGCTGCAATTCTCACCAGAAAGCGTTGCGACGATATTACAAGAAACGCATCCAGAACATGTGACACATGTACAATCTATTAACGAAAGGCCTACAGACGGCTCGTTTACAGTATTAAAGGAAACAATTGACGGATTATTACCAGAAGAATTAATACAAGGATGCCCAAGCTCTTTATTTGTTAGTAACGGTCCAAAAGGAAGCTTATTAGTTACTGCAGATCATAGAGAGTTCGATTCGGTTCAGATTATTCCTATAGTTCAAGGCTTACTTCCTTATGCTAAAAGAGAGCCAAACAGGCCTTCAGAAAAAATTATTTCTGGAAGAAGAATTGAAATAAATCTCCCTAAGACAAGCATTAATGAACCAAAACAAATATTGTTAGCTGCCGCCGCGGCCGGACTGCAGACAAGAGGGGAGAAATCATTAACCTGCTTTCCGATTTTAACTAAGTCACCTGGTTTCAGAGTTTTACCGGAATTTCTAAGAAATCGTGAACTTGTTGAATTTGAAGGTAATCCTTTTAGGATGTGTTTAGAAAAACAAGCCGATACGCGTCTTGGTATGGCAATCACAGCTCTAGAATTAAACAAATACCCCTCTGAGTTAATAGCTGCAATATATAAATATATTGTTACCAATATTCCTAAGGCGCTAATTCCACCAATATCATCATTGGTTGGCATGGGCCCAGGTAGAAATTTTAAACCAAATCATGCTTTGGAAATGGTGAATCCGCAAATTGGCGGCCAAATTAAAGACATAGGCGTTGACTTTAGAATTTATCCAAAACACTGGGAAATACCGATGTTATTTAGTATAAATGGACAACTACCTAATGGTGAAAAGAATATCGCAATAAACTCATTATCAATTTCTGGGGGCTCAACTGCAAGTAGATCGAAATTTGAAGCTGCATTTGTCAAAGCGTCAAATAATATCTTAAACGAAATATAAATTTCGTTTAAAGAGAAAGCCCTGTTAGAGCCCCTTGATAATTACCCTTCATATTGCCTTTCGTCCAATATAATTCTCGCATCCCACCCTAGTTATTGAAAAGTCATGTACTCTGCCTCTATATATTTGTTTTGTTGCAGCATGCGAGCCTTGATGCTGCACTTGAAAGCCATGTATAGTTCCTATTACCGGACTCAAAGCATTAGCTAGTGTATAGCGAAACTGCGCCAATACTTGCTCATCTCTAAACTCAGGACATAAAGCTAAAAGATGGAGATCCGCATAAGGCTGAATAATATCAAAGAAGCCATAAGGTTGAGTGATAGCTACTTCGGGGAATCCTTCAATACTGCCAATTTCTAATCCAATCATGATGTCTTTTATAGAAATTAATAATAGCAGTTGCTTGAATTATATCAGAAAAGCTATGAAAACAACGATTCACCCCAGCGTAATTGTTTCTTACCAGCCTTCAATAAAGAATTGAAATTTTCTGCTAGAGATACTCTAGTGAAAATGAAGGCGGCAATAAGGGCCAAAGCACACATTAAAGAAGCTGACGATGGCCAAAATTCAGGATACATTTGAGCAATTAATATTGCCAAGCCATCAAAAGATAAGTAGGCAATTAGAATACTTTGCAACACTGCCCTATCTTTGTCGAGCTTAACTCTAAAGATGGCGATTATTATAATTAGCATTGTCAGCATTAATGTGCCTTGGTAATACAAAAAGTAATACTGAGCAAGTAATGCCTCGTAATCAAAGACTCTGATACAATAAGGCCCCAATTCAAAGTTTAAAGCAACTTGGGGTATGACTAGAATATAAGCTGCGAAGCCAAGTGAAATTAATTGAAAAAGAAGGTATCCGAAGTTCTTCTTAAGAATTTTTTGAGTCAACAATATTCCCAAAGGTGGTAGTAAAGTTGTAGCAACATACGCAATTTTAAATCCAATCTCGCCACCATTTGTCATAAAGATAATCACCTCTCCAAGCTGGTAAGTAGCCAATAAAAATATTATCAATGCCATAGTATTCTTATGCAATTTACCATATTTAAATACCAAGAAAGCTAGCAAATACTCAATAATTGCTGTAATTAGAGGTCGTATCATAATAAAGGGTTAAATATATGTAAAAAAGAATGTTATTATTATACTAGATTAAATACTTAAGCATAGCAAAAAACTGCTAATCTGCTATAGTTTAAACATTGATAATTAACAAGATGACAGGAGATAGATACATACCAAAATTAGAGACTCCTGAGCCTTTGTCTCACCCAATTAGCGGGGCACCAGTTATTGATAATTCCCAAAATTTTGAACTACCCTTTAATATTGATGACTTACCTAGGCTTTCGCTATATAACCTAGCAGAAATCTCACAAATTGAGCAGCCTCTTGGCAGAAGATCAATAACAGAGAAAAGGGCTTTTAGCTACCCCCCTATTGTTTTCAGATCAAAAACCGGGGTTATTTATAACGACATAATTATTAAAGGTGGCGGAGCAGAAATCTCTCCTAATTCTGCACTTTACGATCAAGAGGCTTATGATAATGATCGTGTCTTCGGAACAGTTTCTGAACTTAATGGAAATAAGGTGCGGTTTCATTTTAAGCCTATTAAAAGCCTCACTTCATATTTAGGAGTTCACGATATTAAATCTGGTTGGTTAGACTACAAAATGAGTAATTATTTGGCAAGTAGAGGACTAAGAACACGCGAACTTATAGCGGCTTGGGAATTACCAAAAGATGCCAAGCTATCAACACCTCAAGGTATTATCTCTACGGCTGAGTTTGTTGAAAAGACCGATGTTACTCCGGGCCTTGAAGCCTGGGCAATGAGAACAAAATACAGACTACATGATGTAAGCAGATTAATCTATGAAATAGGACATATTCCCGAACCCGATGAGCCCCAAATTACTTTGAATATCTCTAAAATATCACCGAACGATACTAAATATGTTGGGAATACAGAGTATCCCTGCCATGTTTTTGTTGATGGGGAGTTCAATGATCTGCAGCTTTCTTTGATTCAATCAAACCTTTCGGAACTAGCAAACTCAATTAGTGTTAGAGCTAGGCTTGACGAAGATAGCAGATTTAAACAATTAAGCGCTAATCATGGAAGTATTGAAAGCTTAAAATCCGCCCAAAACTTCTATAAAGACTACTTACCAATATTTGCGCAAATTTTGGGCGAACAGTTCGCTGTTATGGATATTAATAACGCTATCTCCGGCATGTCGAATCCGCAAAACATTTCTTTACTAGCTGAGCTTGTAGACCACGATGTCACTTTAATTAACGGTAAAAAGCTAGATAATAATGGAAACTTTATTGATATTTCTCCTGAAAAAGTAGCACTTTACAATTTATTCCCTAACTTTGAGGACAATTTTATAGTTCAAATGCGCAGTGGATATTACGATTTACAAAGGCTAATAACAGATCTTAACCGTACTGGCATGATTCGCTTTTCTAATGAAGAAATAACAACTGTACTAAGAACATATATCGAGTCTTTTGCAAAAGAGTTAAGAAGAGTTCCAAGTAAATATGCACAAAGGTCGGCAGATATGACAAAAGAAATCTCAATTATTGAGAATGCTGTTGAACCAGCTTCTCCAGATTCTAAAGCCGAGGCAGAAGATATCTTTGGGGTTAATTGGCATAAAACATATGCAAAGATACTTAAAGAGTTTCTAAAACAAAACTAGGCTATACACTTTCAAAATTTCTCATTTCTCACATTTATTGTGTATGATGTATTAGCAAATAATTGCTGTACTTAGACTAATTAAATAAATGTCTTTATGAAACAAAAATTTACCACAATAATCTCTGCATTTATCATGGGTTGTGCACAAACAATACCCGGCGCAGACGGGTCTACCGTAGCCCTAATGCTTGGTGTTTATGACAATTATGTCAACCTGATTTATTCTGTTTCGGAAATTATTAAAACATTCGCCCAAGCCATTATTAGAAAGAAAAGCTTTAAAGATGTTTGGAAACTTATTAAAAGCTTCAACTATTCATTTGCTCTCTTCTTAGGATTAGGCATGATGATTGCCATAACACTTTTGTCTACCTTGATAATGAGCTTACTTGAAACATATCCGCATTATCTTTTTGCGGTATTACTTGGTCTTGTATTCTCAGTAATAGTAATTCCGTTAAAGATAATTCGCAAACCGAATCTTAAAGAAGTAGCAATCGCAATTGCTTCTTTCATAATCTTTTTTCTTTTTCTAGGACTCTCCCCTGCTGATAACCCCGCGACAACACCTTCATACCTTTATTTATTTTTTGGTGGATTTGCAGGGATTACAGCCATGATGTTGCCAGGGATTGGTGGCTCATATGTGCTACTTGTACTGGGTCAGTACTATTATATACTAGGTGCAATCGGAGACATTATTAGGCTGCAAGGTGAATTAACACAATTTATTGGTTTAGTTATTTTCGCCTTGGGCATGGTCTTTGGTATGTCTACCGTCGCTAGACTGTTCAAAAAGGCTTT
Organism: uncultured bacterium; assembly: GCA_937889205.1. GTDB lineage: Bacteria > Patescibacteriota > Dojkabacteria > B142 > OLB20 > CALARN01. Next base: position 5,276 of record CALARN010000002.1, on the reverse strand, counting down.
AGATAAGCATTTAAATCTCTTTCTAGCATTTGTGACTGGTCTACTACTAGCTTCGGCTAGAGTATTATGGCCATTTGTCAAAGCAGTTGAAATTGATGGCGAAAAAGTAACTACAGTGGTTCCCCTTGCAAGTTTTCAAACTGGTGAAATTGCTTTAATAATCTTCATATTTTTAGTTACTCTAAGTGTATTCTCTTTCGTGAATTGGAAGTATGGAGAGATTTAAATACTAATTTAATCATTCAATTATTATGCTAGAATAAGTTAAATCTTATACCGGCATTATGGCATTAACGATTCTAATCTTTGGATTCTCAGTATTGGCAATAAACTTGCTGATTAATTTATTGATAAAGAAAGCAACTAAGAAAAAAAACTTAGACAATCTAACAAGTATTGTGACATTTTTTCTTTTCTTTGTTGGAACTTTGGGAATGTCTCTTTATTATCAAAACTGGAACCTCTTCTTTTATTTCGTCACCTTCTCTACTATTGCCCTTTGGTTTGAATATGCATTAGGGTGGCTATATTTCATCATCTTTGATGCTCGCATCTATCGGTATTATGACAATAGCTTACTAGGCTTTTCATCTCCTCGAATGCTCCCTTATTGGGGTGGCGCCGCTCTTTTCTTTTACGCCATGTTTAATTTGTTACAAGTTGATTTAGCACCCTTTGATGTTGTTAAGATTTTAGTAACTTACGCTACTGCAGCGACATTTGGCTTGGCAGCCTGGATTTTCATTATCAGCATTTCGAATTTAATCCGCATGAAATTGGTTAGAAAGGACCATTTTTCTTGGACTAAATTTTCAGTTTTTAGTTCATTCTTCATTGGAGGATTGCTAGGATTCTTAGTGACTTACTGGTCTGCTAATCTATTTATGTTTATTTTTGGAGTGTTAATAGTTAGCATTTTTCTTGAAGGGCTGCTTGGAAGATATGTTAAACAAATCCATAAAGAGAGATTCTGGATATATTATCGAACATCCCTATTTAAAGGGAATACTAGCTTGATAATAATACCAATGTGGTCAGGAGCATTAATATTGGCAATAACTTTAATGTCAATTTTCTTAAAATAGCTTATTGAGTTTATTTCTAAGCTTTTTATTCTTAATTCTCCTCAGTATAAATCCTGGAATTAATATTGCAGTCTTTTTATCTTCTTTATCTGTGGCAACCATAGTAGCAATAGCCACAAAGGTACACAGCAATATCCCCCAAACATAAGTTTCTGGTTGGATGAATGGCTGATAAGCATCGGTCAGTATTTTTTCTGAACCATACCCCCATGCTTTAATAAAAAGAGCGGTGGGTTCAAGTACAAAGTATGCAATTGCTCCCCAAATTGCCGCTTTGAGTATTACTTTTCTGTATTTCAGAATCGTTTTAAAATATAACAGAAATGCCAATACAAATATTGGGCCAAAGAACTTCAGCATTAAATAAACATAGGTTAACTTCTCTGCTTCCATTTCTTTTTATACGTTAATATTAATGAAACTAAAGCCTGTGGTACTAACAAGAAGAACAACCACTCTTCAAAAGGTATTGTCAAATAATCTATTTGTAAGCTATTGATTTTATTGAAGTGCCAGACTCCGGTGCTTAGTGCCCTAACTTCGAAAAGATAGCCCCAGATTACAGAGAGTATCGTAATGATTACATATGACTTCAGATACTTTCTATAGTATCGATAATTCTTTATCCATAGGTATATTGAGGGGACGACAACGCACACCGTGAGCCAACATAAATACGGATATCTTTCTAAAATATTCACTTTACATATATAATAACCTAGAGAAATTATACATAAATTATCATAAGAGGTTAAATGCTTATGTTATCTTAACTATTAGTTTTAAGATATGATTTGTTAGCTTATTGACAAGTTTTATCAATATCGACAATGAAGAAAAAGATCGCTTTCTTTGATTTTGACAATACATTATGTGCGGGTTACACACTGTCTGCTTTTTACATGTTTCTCATAGAAAAAGACATTTCTAAACATGCTGCAGAGGTGTTAGAGAAAGACAACTACATAGATATTAACTTTAGAAAACTTCATACGATTACATATAATCAAGCTACTGTATTGGCATTAGAGAACACTGGCTTATCTTTCAAGGGCTTAACTGTTAAAGAACTCGAAACTGCTGCTGCAGCATTTGCTACTAACTATGCACAAAATTTTTACTCTTACACAAAACCATTACTAACACATCTGCAAAAACAGGGTTATGAAATCTACATAATTTCGGCTTCTACAAAATTTCTAGTTGCAGCTTTGTTAAAGCAACTTGATATTTATTTACCAATTATTGCTACTGACTTCGAAGTTAAAAATGAAATTTATACTGGTAAAATTCAAAAGAATCTTAATGGCGAGGCTAAATTAGAGGCAGTAACAGCATTAATACAACCCGAAGATTATACTATCGCCTTTGGCGACAGTGAAGGAGACTTAGAAATGCTGCAAACTGTAAACCAAGGGTATTTAATAAACTTTCATGACGAGAAACTATTACCTGTAGTAAATGCCTCAAAAATAAAAGTTATCACTGACACCACAGTAGAGTCAATTATTGGGAATATACCTAAAAATTATTAAAGTTTAATTTGTCAATTTCAATTGTGTAAGCTAGAGATTCTTAAAGTCTTTCTGGTTTGATTCTTTTTGCGATATAATCAACCACCTACTAATAAAGAATATATGGATGCTTCTGCAGAAATAACTTTTTCAACTGATGTATGTGGATTTTTTGCGCATCCTACAGATGTAATTAATTTATATGCAGCAGCAGGATTTGAACCCGAAAACTCAGGCATTGAAATGGTGTTGATGCCACCACAAATGGAAATTCTTAATAAACTCTCAAGAGGTAAACCACAAGGATTTAATCTCAACGGAGTTCATGGAAGACTTGGGGTAAAAGAAATACTTCAACCAAGCCTAACCGGCCTTATTGATTGGGCTAAGGTAATGGCGGCAGATTTGTTGCTAGCCCCTATCGATGGATATCATAAATTCTTGCCTGCCATTCCCACCGGATTAAGAATAGATATGATTGGCCAATTGAATGGTAGAGACCCATACTTCAACGTCCATAATGACATAGTCGCTAATAGAATTGAGCCATATCTGGATTATGCCAATTTTGCAAAATATTCTCATCTGAGCATCGAAAATGGTGGTAGGGAAAATGATATAGCACAAACAGTGGCATTGGTTGATACTTTACACCAACAAGGAGCCACTCGAACAACAGGTACTTTCGATTTAGTACACGCAGTAAAAGCAGAAGCAGATGGGTTTGTAGATATGTCTTCAATTAATAGAGTTTGGGATAGTGTATTAGCACAAATTGGCGATACATTCAGACATTTACATTTACCCATAGGCAATTTTTCGGCGACCGGCGATTCATTACCGATTCTAGATATGATAGAACAAGAAAACCAAGCGTTAGTTAAAGACTTGTCCGCAATCATTCGAGAGCGGCAAATGCCAATTACTTTTGAGAATCAGCACAACCTATTGTTTGGCGCTAATGTAGCCAAAGAAAGAGAAAGATTGAAACGAATTAGAGAGGGTTTGCTGGAATGTGGTTTTGAGATATAAACGCCTCTTCAAGCACTTATTAATTTCCAAATTTGTAACGTTTTAGTTAAAACATAGACTATCTTTTTGTATTTATCAGAAGAAGTAAGTATTATTCAAAATAAATAAACATAGCAACATTAATATTTTATCTTTATACTCAATTAAATAGTATTTAAAAATAATTATGGATGATATCAAAAAAGCTGTAGAGGGAGACGAAAATGCATTCGCAGTTCTTTACAGAAAACATAGACAAGAGATCTTTACATTTCTAGTTGGGAGAATTAGAAACCGTGAAGATGCATTAGATTTAACTTCAGATGTATTTTTAGCCGCCTATAGTGGCATTAAAAACTTTAAAATGGAATGTTCTTTCAGAACTTGGTTATATGCTATCACTAAACATAAGTTAAACGATTACTTCAGTAGAAAGAACATCCAAAATATTCAGTCAGATATATTGAATATAAGTGAAGCAGAAATCAATGAGGCTACATTAGACCAAACTTCAACACTGGAATGCGAAGTTGACCTTCAATCAATTCTAAATCAATTATTGCCACAAGAACAAGAGATTTTACTATTACACAATGTTAACGGTCTCAGTTTTTCTGAATGTGGTCAATTACTCAATATTTCAACAGTCTATGCTAGAGTCTTCCATCATCGTGCACTGATGAAGGCAAAGGACATAGCAAAAAAATAAATTTTTAAAAATATTTAAAATTATGGATACATTTCAAAATTTTCAAAAAAGCAGCCAGCTTACATCTGCCGAGATTTCAAGGTTAGACGAAAAAATGGAAACAATAATTAAACCCGCTAAAAAGCTCAACCTATTTGATAAGCTTTTAAAACCATTAACTGCTCTGGCATTTGTTTCTGTGGCAATTGTTATTGTTGCAATATCTTTATTAAATAGTTCAGAAACTAGTAATAATTTACCAAATCTAATTACAAAAGTTTCAGCAGAATTAATTATTAAAGAGGCAATAAATTCTGTAAGTCAATTAAAAGAAGGGAAAAACTTGCTAACTTACAGATATGTTCAAACTGATAATAGTACTGTACTTTCAGATGTATATAATGTGCAAGACATATTATATACTCTAGATTTCGAAGATAATAGATACAGTATAGTGAGAAACGAATCTCGCTCTTTCGGACAAGAATTAGTCAAGATTCAAGAAGATGGTTCTGAAGTTACGCAATATTTCCCTAAGCACAGCTATATCAGTACCGGTATAAACAACACAGTTTACAGTTATGTTGAGACAGAGGGAGCAACTAAAGATCCTAACTTCCCTACTTTACTTACCAAAAAAGAATATCCTGGTGAAGTATTTAATTACATGCTCCAAGACCCATTGCAGTCTCAAGAGGAAATGCTTAAATATGTTCTAAACTTTATAAAGCCTACAAGCTTTACTGAAGAACAAATCATTGTTAACAATGAACCAATCAATACTTATAGAATTGATTTTGATTATAACTATAAAGGATTTCTAGATTACTACAATATAGAAAATGTCGAGTATAGTGCATCAATCTACTTTGACAGCTCTACATATTTACCTGTTAAAGTTATCGATACTCGATTAACCGGTGCTACCGAAGTATTCCAAACAGAATATTTAACAATTGATTACAGTAATCTAACAAA
>CALARN010000001.1 GCA_937889205.1 uncultured bacterium | reverse complement strand
TGATTCAGGTGTTCGTATATGGCATCGACAGTAATTTCTTCATGACTTGCTAGTTGTTGGTTATATGCCTCAATAATACTACCAACATATGTGGCATCATAACCATAAATTATTGATTTGCCACTCAATAAATCGTCCCAATTATCTCTTACCTTATCTATCTGCGTTAACACTTCCGGCTTGACTCTTGAGTATTTTTCCACCCTAACATCAATTAAGCCTTGCTGTTCAAATTTAAACATTACATTTCTCATCGCCCTAGACATTCCTCTTTCGTCACCGCAAAGGTTAATAAAAGTACCGACATCGAGATTGGCTGCTTGAATTGTTCCAATAATATCTTGCAAAGTTTCTAATTGCATCCCATTCCCACTAGCTAGTTCGGTCACTTCAAATAAAGGCACTGGCATATTCTCTATCAAATATGCAAATGCAGTAGCCTGAGCCATTTGATTATATGAATCATTGGGATTTACATTAAATCTTGAACCCCTTATCTCAATACCGGCAGAATTCAAATTCGTATCAGTTCTGCTCTCAAAGCCAAAAGCTGCAGAAGGATTTCTTAACGCATCTCTTATCGAATTATTGAATTGATGACTCTCTAAATATTTTTGCTCCTCTGGATTGACAGTTGTGTCACACGACAATTGTTGGATTTGTGTTTGAACTATTCTAGTAGTTGTTTCCCATTTTCCTGCAAGAGTAACCAATAATGCTTGTAGGGCTGCCCTAGAGCCACTAGGTAGAACCGCTTCACGATCCAAATTAATACAACCATCTAAAGCGTAGAGCAATGGACCCTGTTTAGGATTATTATTCATAGAAGCACCAACAGCTGTTAAATAACTGCGTTGCGGAACAGGATCAATATTTGCTCTAACCTCAATCATATCTGCCATATTGGCTATATATTTATGTGACAGATTATACCATATTATAGACCTATGTTATATATCTATCACAATTACTATGTGGTACTATATGTTAATAGAATTTATTACATGAAAAGTTCAAAAATCGTCAAATTACTTTTAGGTTACACTTTAGTCAACGAATTCGTAGGCAGAGAAGGTTTTAATATTCAACAATATAACAAAGGCAATTATTCATTATTTCTAAAACAGGCTAGAGGCGAAAATATTCCTGCTCTAGTTTCTGAAAAAGAAATATTGATTTGGTTAGCACAACATTTTCAAAACACCCCACTAGTCAAACGTTTTGAAAATGATGGCGATGTTTATTCACTAATAATTACAGCAGTACCAGGTGAACAGGCGCAAAGAATGAAAACGGCTTTCACAAAAAAGGAAATTATTAAGCTGGCAGCCTTGGCTTTAAATCGCCTACATAATACTGACCTTTCAACCTTTCCTAAAACTCAAAACATTTTGGATGCCGAACTAGATAATATTTCAAGCGACATTGCTCAAGGCAGAATTAATATTGACGAATTTACTAAAGCAACAAATTCGACACCGATTGCAGCCTTACAAAAATTACAAAACCAATTTGCTTCATTAGACCAAACTGCATTGACTCATGGGGATTATTGCTTGCCCAATATTTTAATAACTCCCGAAAAATTAGTAAGTCTGATTGATTGGACAAAAGGTGGTATTTCAGACATTCACAGAGACTTTTCAGCAATAGAGGGGAGTATCGCTAGAAACTTTGGACAAGAATTTATTCCATTTTTTTATCAAGCATACGGCATTGAACCTCAGAAGGTAGATAGAAATAAAATTGAATTCTTCAATTTAATCGATCAATTTTTCTATCACAGAATACCCACGCAACCTATCACCTAAAGCATTTATCCTCATTTTATGCTATTATACATGGTGCTTTATGAATATTAATGAAAGAAGAAGTAATTATTCGTTTTGACAATGTATCGTTTAAATACGAGACACCAAAAGGTGAAGATAAAGTGACTCTAGATGAGGCCAGTTTTACCGTACGTAAAAATTCAAAAGTCACCATTATGGGTCAAAATGGTGCCGGCAAGACTACAATTTTCAAGCTATTAACAGGAGAATTAAAACCAGATTCAGGATTTATTAACATTAAAAATGGAGCAAAAATTGCAATTGCAGAGCAAATGATGCCGCACGAATATCTTGAGCTGTCAATATTAGAATACTTCGAAACGGCTTTTGATGAAGTTAAATATGGCATCGAAAAAGACATAGAAAAAGTATTAAAAGCGGTAAATCTAGATGTTCCTTTAAATCTTCGCATTAAAGAATTGTCTGGGGGTCAAAAGGCAAGAATATTACTAGCTTATGCATTGATTCAAGACCCCGACATACTCTTACTAGATGAACCTACAAATAATTTAGACAAAACCGGTATCGAACATTTGACCATGTTTCTTATCATGTATGAGAAAACCTGCTTAGTAATCTCACATGATGCTGACTTTTTAAATTGCTTTACAGATGGAGTGCTTAACTTAGATGTTTTCACCCATAAAACAGAGCAATTCGTTGGCAACTATTACGATGTATTAGAACAAATCGCAGCACAAATTGAACGTGAAAGACTTTTAAACGCAAGAATTAATAAGACAATTGTTGATCGCTTTGAAAAGGTCAACAAACTTGGTGGTAAATCTGTTGCCATGAGAAGACTTGCCAGACGAGTTAGAGAAGATATTGAAGAAGATCGAGAAGAATTAGTAGATATTCGTAGAGAAGATAAGACCATTCCAGAATTTAAGATACCTTATCAGCACCATCCTGCCGCTTTAATAAAAATTTCTTCAGTAAGTTTTTTAAAAAACGGTAAACCCATAACAAAAGAATGGAAGCTAGATCTTACTCGAGGCAAAAAACTCATCATTAAAGGGCCAAATGGCATTGGTAAGAGCACCTTAATCAAAGCAATGCTCTGGGGTCAAGGCGCACACATAGACTCAGAAGTAAGAGTAGGGTATTATAGCCAAGATTTTTCTGACTTAGATACAGATAAAACCGGTATCGAGGTGCTTGAAGAAGCAATACCAGATGAGGCAATAAAATCTGGTAGAGTGACTAACCGCATGGCACATGCATATGGAGCAGCAGGCAGATTCTTATTACCCGGAGAATTACTTCAAAACAAAGTCAGTACATATTCAGAAGGCCAAAAGGGGCTTCTCAGCTATGCAAGATTTATGCTACAAGAACCTGGTTTGTTAATCTTAGATGAGCCAACAAATCATATCAACTTCAGACACATCCCCGTAATTGCCCGCGCCATTAACAACTACCAAGGGGCAGTCATTTTAGTAAGTCATGTCCCAAATTTCATCAGCGAAATTACTATTGATGAAGAGCTAGACCTTGAGAAATTAGCTTGTAAATAAGCCTTAAATTCAAGCCTTATTAAGCAAAAATGTAATTGAACTTATCCTTGAGATAAAGCATAATAGGTAGTAATCAAATACAGAATTCTTAAATGTCCAAGTTAAAGAAAATACTAGTTATATTTTTTCTCTTAGTTCCAGTATTCATTATTGTTGTACTGCTTGTTCAAAATAGCAAAATAAATAAGAACATTAACAGTAACAGTTTTTTCACCCCAGAAGAATTTTCAATTTCTGATTCAAATAAAATTGAGATCGTTTCTGAAACAATTAAGTTAATTTACGGAGCCGGAGGCTACCCCACAGACAATCCTTATATAACTAACACCGACAATGTACAGTACACACAAATATTCGAGTTCATCGAAACTCTTGGGGCAAATAATGAGGGGATCGTTAAATATCAAATATCAAATAACGGCAACGACTGGTATTGGTGGAACACACAATGGAGTTCAACAACCAACGGTTATTCTGAAACAAATACCGCAACAGAAATTAATACCCATATTAGTACATTCCATAGCGAAATAGGTGAGGGGAATTTTTACTACCGCGCCTTTTTACATGCTAGTGATAGTGAAACTCAAGTTGAATTAGAAAATGTAACTATAAGATATACCTCAAGTTACGCTCCAGTGATAAGCTCAATTTCACCAGGGTACGCTAGCACAAATGGTAATTCACTTGTCAAAATTTTCGGCTCAAATTTTGTGGTGAGCCAATTCGGATATGGAACGGATGGATCGGTTACAATAGCAGGAAATAAAAATATCAACCAAGATAGTATCTCGCCAAATAGAAATTGCGCAGATGCGATTAATTATTCTGTAATAGGACTGACTAACAGTATTGCTACACTTGCAACAAGTCCCAGCCCAGATTGTTTGACGATAGGGGATGAAGTATTATTAATAAATTTGCAAGGCAATACTGAATACTATCAAAATGTTGGCAATTATGAAACTTTAGCCATCGCAGCAATTAATGGTGATGAAATAACATTTGCGACACCAAAGAACAATTATTATGGAAATGAAGATGATGACAACAACATTGGTACCGGGCCAACAAATCAAAAAGTTATGTTGCAAAGAGTCCCTAATTATCTTAATCTGACAATTAACTCAGGGATTATTCTTTCTGGTGATGCTTGGAATGGATTAAAAGGCGGAGTGATGTATCTAAAAGTTAGCGGAAATTTCTCAAACCAAGGCACAATCTCAATGCAAGGAAAAGGTTATCAAGGGGGAATAACTGCCCCACATCCGGGCAGTATAGATAAAAGGGGAGGGCAAGGGGAAACGATTAGCGCCGATAATACTACCAGAGATTATCTTGCAAATCTTGGAGGCGGCGGCGGTGGACACCCGGGCCAATCTGGTTGGTATTGGTGGAATGGTGCTGGCGGAGGCAGCCATGCAACTAGTGGAACAAATGGGAGTAATGGGGCAGGTAACCCAAACCCTTTTGGCTTAGGCGCGACAACAATATACGGAGTAGCTGATTTAAAATCAAAGATATTCTTTGGATCTGGTGGTGGTGGTTCATATGGTTTAGGTGGTGATGGTGGAGGCATAGTAATCTTGGATTTACTAAATAGCACCAATATTGGTTCAATAAATGCCAATGCTGAATTCGTAAATGATTACAATTATGCTGGAGGCGCTAGTGGTGCCGGAGGGAGTATTAAGATTAAAACCAATTCGATTGATTTAGGTAGTTCACTTTTGACGGCACAGTCAATGACTCCGTATTATTATGGTTCAGCAGATAGTGTTGGGGGCAATGGTGGAGTTGGAAGAATAAATATCGAATACTCAGGATCAATTGCAGGTAGTAGCTCTCCTGCAGCTAATACAATTTTTGTGAATGAAGGTTTTGACGGTACAAAAGTCTTTTTAGATAATGCCGAAATTCAATATTCAATCATTAGCGAATCAGAGATTAATATTTACCCCCCTGTAAAATCTAGTGGAACTTATGATATTGAGATAATTAATCCCGATAACCAACGAGATATATTAATTGATGGTATCGAATATATTGCACCAGTCTCAATCACTTCGGTTGTTCCCCAAGAAGTTCCAAAAGAAGGTGGTAGTCTAGTAACGATAACAGGTGTAAGTTTGATGCCCAATCTTCTATTGAAAATAAATGACAACATTCAAAGTTATACTTATGTAGATACAGAAACCATTCAATTTACCGCTCCTGCAAGTATCTCAGGATATGCCGATATCACAATTACTAATGAAGATGGGGTTAGTTACGAGGCAATTAACGCAATCTTTTTTTTGGCAAATCCCCCGATTATTAATAGTATTAATAACAATGTAGGAACAATATCTGGAGGTACCGAAATTGAAATATCAGGAGATAACTTCCAGCCTGGTGAATTTGGTGATGCAAGTGATGGGGATATAACCATAGCATCCTCTAAGAATATTAATACAGACATTATTGCAGTCGATAGAACCTGCGCTGATGGAATTAGCTATAATGTGCTTGAGTTAACAAAAATCTCTGCAACGATAGACTCAGAACCTGCAAGTGGCTGTTTAACAGCAGGAGATGAAGTTATTCTGGTAAACATTCAAGGCAACGGTTCTGAAATTACCAATCTTGGTAATTATGAAATTTTAAAAATTGACAGTATTTCTGGCTCAACAATTGTCTTCACTACTTTCAAAACAAAATATTACGGAGAAGATGAGAATAGAGACAATAATATCGGACTAAGCGCATCCAAGCAAAAAGTAATTCTGCAACGTGTGCCAAATTATGACAACCTTACTATTAACGCTGGCACAACTTTAACAGCTAGCCCTTGGAACGGTTCAAAGGGAGGTATTCTTGCTTTTAGAGTAAATAAAGCATTAGTAAACAATGGAACCATCACAGTCGCAAATTTAGGATTTAGGGGAGGGGCCAATAGCTATACTGGGCAAGGAATGCAAGGAGAAAGCTACTCGGGCATAGGACAAGCAACTACAGCGAGAAACGGAGGAGCCAGATCGGAAGAGCGTCGTGTAGGGAAAGAGTGTAGATCTCGGTGG